>NZ_JBEYCQ010000016.1:40536-200568 GCF_040632905.1 Streptomyces sp. NPDC016469 | reverse complement strand
CATCAGTATTGATCCCAACGTCCGGCCGCTGCTGGTGCGTCCCGAGTCCTCACGTGAAACATGAGCGCCGACGCATACGCCGAGGCCGTTGTTTCACGTGAAACAACGGCCTCGATCGGTGTACTGGGGTGCTGCAGAGGTTCAGTTGGCCGTCTTGAGCGGCGTCAGGCAGAGCACCACACTGCTCCGGCTCTTACGACGACCCGAGCTCTCGGTGTAGGCGGAGTACTTCTCCGCGTCGCAGAGATCCGTGTCGGTCGTGTTGTCGTGCACTTCGGCGACCTTGTACTCGGCGGCGGACGAGCCGCAGTCGACGGACTCCATGTCCGGGTTGAAGTTGGTGCCCTTGTTCTCCGGGCAGTCCCCGACCGAAGCGGCCTTGGCGTCGGACTCGAACATGTCGCCCAGGCCGAACTTCAGCGCGCCGAGCACGACGAGGCCCACGACGATGATGATGATGTTGCGCGTCGCGAGGAGCTTCTTGCCGCCCGAGGGCTGCGTAGGACCCTGAGGAGGAGCACCCCAGCCCTGGGGCTGCTGCGGCTGCTGGGGAGCCCCCCACCCCTGCTGCGGCTGCTGCGGGCCGCCCCACCCCTGCTGGGGCTGTTGCGGCGGGTAGCCGTATCCGCCCTGCTGCGGCGGGTAGGGCTGGGCCGGCTGCTGACCGTAGGGACCGCTGCCCTGCTGCGGCGGGTAAGTCATCTGAATGCCCCCGTGATTCGTACGTCTTGTTTGACGCGGGCACGCTATAGGAAGTCACCGCCCCGACTCCAATGCGCAAGGCACAGGGCAGAACCTGCGTACAGCACCGCCACACCGATCACCAGCACCGCGGACCGCCCGTCGGGCGGGAGCATCAGCGCGGCGACCGCCGCCGCGGCAACGAAGGCCACGTTGAACAGCACGTCGTAGAACGAGAAGGCCCTGCCCCGGTAGGCGTCGTCCACGGCGGTCTGCACCACGGTGTCCGTGGCGATCTTCGCCCCCTGGGTGACGAGTCCGAGGACGAACGCGGCGACGAGCATCGGCGCCGGAGCGAACCACAGCCCCAGGGCCGGTTCGAGGACCGCGGCGGTGCCGGCGCACACCACCATCCAACGGAGCCGCCCGAGCCGCCCCGCGGCCCAGGGGGTCAGTACGGCCGCCGCGAAGAACCCGGCACCGGAGACGACCACCGCCAGGCCGAGGAGGGCGAGACCGTCGTCCTCGCTGTCCGTCCAGGCGTACCGGCAGAGCATCAGGACCATGACGGTCAGCGCCCCGTAGCAGAACCGGATCACCGTCATCGCGGCCAGCGCCCGGGACGCGCTCCGGTGCTCCAGCAAGTGCCGTAGTCCGTCGAGGAGCCCGCCGGCCGCCGCGGCCAGCGCTGCCCGTAGTGACATGCGGCCGGTGTCGCGGTCCGGCCCGAGGAGACCCGCCGCCAGGCTCAGCGCCGCCAGCGCCGACGTGAGGTAGAGCGCCGCCCCGAACAGGACCACGGCCGAGTCCGAAGCCGTCAGCAGCCGTACAAGAAAGGCGAGTCCGCCGCCCGCCGTCGCGGCGAGTGTTCCCGCGGTCGGCGACAGCGAGTTGGCGAGCACCAGCCGCTTCCGGTCGACGACGCGTGGCAGGACGGCGGAGAGGCCGGCGAGGACGAAGCGGTTGACCGCGGTGACGCAGAGCGCGGAGGCGTAGAAGAGCCAGACGGGAGCCGCCCCGATGATGAGGAGCGCGGTGCAGCAGGCGAGTGCGGAACGCAGCAGGTTGCCGTAGAGGAAGACCTTGCGCCGGGGCCAGCGGTCCAGCAGCACACCTGCGAAGGGCCCGACGAGCGAGTAGGGGAGCAGGAGCACGGCCATGGCGGAGGCGATCGCCCCGGCGGACGCCTGCTTCTCCGGCGCGAAGACCACGTGCGTGGCCAGAGCCACCTGATAGACGCCGTCGGCCGACTGGGACAGGATCCGCACGGCCAGCAGGCGGCGGAAGTTCCGAAGGCGCAGGAGGACGCGCAGGTCACGCACGACGGGCATGGGAGCAAGGGTCACACACGCAGAGGGCCCCCGGGCGCATTGCCCAGGGGCCCTCAAGGGCGCGGCAGCCGAGATGCGTTGCCGTTCCTCACCTGCCCGACCGACTCACGTGAGTCAGTTGGAGACCTCGCCGCGGATGAACTTCTCGACGTTCTCGCGGGCCTCGTCGTCGAAGTACTGGACCGGCGGGGACTTCATGAAGTAGGAGGACGCCGAGAGGATCGGGCCACCGATGCCGCGGTCCTTGGCGATCTTCGCGGCACGGACGGCGTCGATGATGACACCGGCCGAGTTCGGGGAGTCCCAGACCTCGAGCTTGTACTCCAGGTTCAGCGGGACGTCACCGAAGGCGCGGCCCTCGAGGCGCACGTACGCCCACTTGCGGTCGTCCAGCCAGGCCACGTAGTCCGACGGGCCGATGTGGACGTTGTCCGCACCGAGGTCGCGGTCGCGGATCTGTGAGGTGACGGCCTGCGTCTTGGAGATCTTCTTGGACTCCAGGCGCTCACGCTCGAGCATGTTCTTGAAGTCCATGTTGCCGCCGACGTTCAGCTGCATCGTGCGGTCCAGGACGACGCCCCGGTCCTCGAAGAGCTTCGCCATCACGCGGTGCGTGATGGTGGCGCCGACCTGCGACTTGATGTCGTCGCCGACGATCGGGACACCGGCCTCGGTGAACTTGTCCGCCCACTCCTTGGTGCCGGCGATGAAGACCGGGAGGGCGTTGACGAACGCGACCTTGGCGTCGATGGCGCACTGGGCGTAGAACTTCGCGGCCACCTCGGAACCCACCGGGAGGTAGCAGACCAGGACGTCGACCTCGCGGTCCTTGAGGACCTGGACGATGTCGACCGGGGCCTCGGCCGACTCCTCGATGGTCTGGCGGTAGTACTTGCCGAGACCATCGTGGGTGTGGCCGCGCTGGACGGTGACACCGGCGTGCGGCACGTCGCAGAGCTTGATGGTGTTGTTCTCGCTCGCGCCGATGGCGTCCGAGAGGTCCAGGCCGACCTTCTTCGCGTCGACGTCGAAGGCGGCGACGAACTCGACGTCCCGCACGTGGTAGTCGCCGAACTGGACGTGCATCAGACCGGGCACCTTGCCGGCCGGATCGGCGTCCTTGTAGTACTCGACGCCCTGGACCAGCGAGGCGGCGCAGTTGCCCACGCCGACGATGGCTACGCGAACCGAACCCATTCCGGTTGCTCCCTGTGTGTAATGGATGTTTCTGATGAGTTCACCGCGGATCTGCGGTGAACTCACTTGGCGGTGTCGCCGGACGGATCCGGCGGGTTGTCTCCCCGCCGGGGCAGGCCGTCAGGCTCTCCTGCGGTCTTCTGCTGAGCTGAGCCCTCGGGCGAGGATCGTCGCTGATCCCGTCCCGACCGCTCGCTCTCGATGAGCTCGTTCAGCCAGCGCACTTCGCGCTCCACGGACTCCATGCCGTGTCGCTGCAGCTCAAGTGTGTAGTCGTCGAGGCGCTCGCGGGTGCGGGCCAGAGAGGCGCTCATCTTCTCCAAGCGCTCTTCCAGCCGGCTGCGACGGCCTTCCAGCACCCGCATTCGCACGTCGTGCTCCGTCTGCCCGAAGAAGGCGAAGCGAGCCGCGAAGTGCTCGTCCTCCCAGGAATCGGGGCCGGTGTGCGAGAGCAGCTCCTCGAAGTGCTCCTTACCTTCGGCCGTCAATCGGTAGACGATCTTGGCGCGGCGCCCCGCCAGGGACGAGGCGGGAGCGACGGGCCGGCCGGAGCCGGGTGCCGCCTCTGCCGGAGCCGTCCCCGGTTCCTCGATCAACCAGCCGCTGGCGACCAGCGTCTTGAGGCAGGGGTAGAGCGTCCCGTAACTGAAGGCACGGAAGATGCCCAACGAGGTGTTGAGGCGTTTGCGCAGCTCATAGCCGTGCATTGGGGATTCGCGGAGCAGTCCGAGGACGGCGAACTCGAGGATGCCGGAACGTCTGCTCAACCTCGCCCCTCCTTCTCCGAGTGCTCTCACGGTCCCTTGTACCGGGTCGATGTACCGAGCTGATGTATCGACTCGATACATCAGCACGATAGATCGGACGGGCGAAGCCGACAAGGGCAGCCTCAGTGAGCGGCGTCACATCGCCAATTCGTAGGAACCGACTTGCGTTATTTGGGGTGAAGTTCGGTCCCAGGAGGGTTTTGACCGTGCGTAGTCTGTGCGGCATGCAGACCACCGGGAACCGCGAGACGCGCGCGTGCGTCAGTGCTCGCGGGCCATCCGGATGCACTGCGGGCGAGCCTGTCGCCGGGCTGGCCCGTCATTCGGGGGACCGGATCTCACCTGCCGCTTCCAGGCGCTCTCGCCTGCCCGAGGAGTAGTCGTTCGATGAGCGAGCACCGTCGCAAGACGTCGCAACCGCAAGGTGGCGGACGTGCCGCGGCCCGACGAGCCGCCCAGCAGTCCTCAGGACGCCGCGCAGCACCGTCACGCGGAGTAACTTCAGCCTCACCTTCCGGCCCGCACGGCGAGGAGGCTCCCTACGCCGGTCGCGCGGCCGCCAGACGGGCGGCCCAGCGCGGCGGCGGAGGCCGTGGCGGTTCCGACGGCGGTGGTGGACGGCGCCGCGGTGGCGGGGACGACGAGCACGAGGGCCGCGGGCGCGGTGGCCGGCGCCCCGGCAAGAAGCGGTTCATCGACTATCCGCGAGCCGGCCGCCAGGGCCTGCGCCGCTGGGTTCCGTCGTGGAAGCTGGTGTCCAGCCTGTGCATCGGCTTCCTCGGCCTGCTGATGGGCCTCGCCGGTCTCGCGTACGCGATGGTCGCGAAGCCGGAGATCCAGGCCGCCGCCAAGGCGGAGAACAACGTCTACTTCTGGAGCGACGGCACCCAGATGGTGGCCACCGGCGGTGAGGTCAACCGTCAGGTCATCGACTACGCGCAGATCCCCGAGGCGATGCGCAACGCCGTCATCTCCGCCGAGAACAAGTCCTTCGACAGCGACCACGGCATCGACCCCATGGGTATCGCCCGCGCCGTCTTCAACATGGCCAAGGGCGGCGAGACCCAGGGCGGATCGACGATCACCCAGCAGTACGTCAAGAACTCGCGGCTGTCCCAGGAGCAGACCCTCAGCCGCAAGTTCGAGGAACTCTTCATCACGCTCAAGGTCGGTAGCGAGATGAAGAAGAAGGACGTCATGGCCGGGTACCTGAACGTCTCGTACTACGGCCGCGGCGCCTCCGGCATTCAGGCCGCGGCCCGTACGTACTACGGCAAGGACGCCAAGGACCTGGACCCGAGCCAGTGCGCCTTCCTGGCCAGTCTCCTCAAGGGCGCCAGCTACTACGACCCGGCCGGTGCGCCGGAGGTCGACCCGGTGCAGGCGACCGCGGAGAAGAACCTCGCCCGCGCGACGAAGCGCTGGAAGTGGATCCTTGACGAGGAGGTGAAGGACGGCCGGATGACGCAGGAGGAGCGGAACAAGTACACGGAGTTCCCGACGCCCGACAAGCCGAAGCGGAGCGCGCAGCTGGGCGGCCAGATCGGCTACCTCGTCAACACCGCCAAGGCCGAGATCTTCGAGCGCACCGACATCACCAAGGACATGCTTGACCAGGGCGGCTACGAGATCCACACGACCTTCGACAAGAAGAAGGTCGACCAGCTCAGCAAGGCCGTCAAGCGGGTCTACAAGGAGAACATCGACCCCAAGAAGCGCCCGCTGTATGACACCCACGTGCAGTTCGGCGGTTCGTCGGTCGACCCCAAGACCGGTGCGATCCAGGCGATCTACGGCGGTGAGGACGCGACCAAGCACTTCCAGAGCAACGCCGACCCCACCGGCGCCGCGGTCGGCTCGACCTTCAAGCCCTTCGTGCTGGCGGCCGCCATGGAGTACGGCAAGCGGGACCCGTCCGGCGGCCCGGACCAGGACGAGTCGCAGCGTACGAAGGTCTCGCCGCTCAGCATCTACAACGGCGCCAACAAGCTGAAGATCAGGAAGTACAACGGCGACGTCTGGACCGACAAGCAGGGCAAGGAGTGGCTGCAGACCAACGACGACCACGAGTCGTACGGCAACATCACCCTGCGTGAGGCCATGCAGTGGTCCGCCAACTCCCCCTATGTGCAGCTGGGTATGGACGTCGGCACGGACAAGGTGAAGAAGGCGGCCATCGCGGCCGGTCTGAAGGACGACCAGTACATGGCGGACGCCAGCGTGCCGTCCTTCTCGATCGGTACGTCCTCGCCCAGCGCGACGAGCATGGCCGGCGCATACGCCACCTTCGCGGCCCGGGGCCAGCAGCGCGATCCGTTCTCCGTCACCGAGGTGAAGAAGCGCGGGAGGCCGGCATACCAGCACAAGGAAGTCACCAAGAGCGCCTTCGACAGCGCCATCGCCGACAACGTCACGGACGTGCTCAAGAACGTCGTCGCGAAGGGGACCGGTACGTCCGCCCAGCTCCCCGGCCGTGAGGTCGCGGGCAAGACGGGTACGACCGACGACAACCTGTCGGCGTGGTTCGTGGGCTACACGCCGCAGCTGTCGACGGCGATCAGCATGTACCGGCTGGACGACGACGAGAAGAACACGGACCGTGGGTTCGAGAAGATGTACGGCACCGGCGGCAAGGACAAGATCCACGGCGCCTCCTTCCCCGCCCAGGTCTGGCACGACTACATGGCCGAGGCCATGAAGAACGAGAAGGCGGAGCCCTTCCCCAAGGCGGAGCCCATCGGGGACAAGGTCTACGGCGGCGGCGCGTCCAAGAAGCCCTCGCCGACGCCCACGCCGACACCGACCGAGACCGAGACGACGAAGCCGACCCCGACCCCCACGCCGACCCCCACGCCCGACGTCCCGACCCCCGACCCCACCGACAGCTGCGGTACGTGGGGCTGGAACTGCCAGAACAACGGCGGCGCCAACGCGGGCACGGTCCAGGGCAACGACGGCGGCACGGACACGGGCACGACCCAGGGCAACGACGGCGGCACGGACACCGGCACGACCGGCGGCGACGACGGTACGGACGGGGGCACCACCACCGGCGGAACCAACAACGGCGCCACGGAGGGCAACTCCAACAGCACCGGAAACAACAGCACCGGGAACAACAACTGGTGGGGTGGCACGACCGGGTAGAGCCCGGTACGCAGTGCGCCTCGCGCCCGGCACACAGTCCGGCACGAGGTGATCCCGACAGGAGATGAGGGCCGCGGCACCCCGGTGCGGCGGCCCTCGTCCTTTCCACAGCGCCGTACGGCAGGATGTGCGGCATGCCAAGCGCAGAGGACACGAGCGTGCACCAGGAACGGCCCGTCGTGCGGCCCACGCACCGGGACGAGGTCGCGGCGGCCGGGAGCGAGCTGATCGGCGGGAGGTCGGGGCGATGGTCGCGGCTCGGCACCGCCGCACTCACCCCTGTGGGGGCGATCGCCCTGGTGGCCATCGGGATGTTCGCGCTCGGCATGGTGCAGAAGCTGCCCTGCTACAACTGGGCGTGGTTCAGGGGAGCCGGCTCCCAGTACACGCACGCGTGCTACTCGGACATCCCGCACCTGTACTCGGGGCGCGGCTTCGCCGACGGACTCGTGCCGTACTTCGACCGGCTGCCCGGGGACATGCAGTTCCTGGAGTACCCCGTCCTCACCGGGGTGTTCATGCAGGTCGCGGCGTGGCTGACGCCGGGCGGCTCCATCCAGGAGCAGGAGCAGGCGTACTGGCTGGTCAACGCGGGGATGCTGATGATCTGCACCGCCGTGATCGCCGTCTGCGTCGCCCGTACGCACCGGCTGCGCCCCTGGGACGGCCTGCTGATGGCGCTCGCGCCCGCCTTCGCGCTCACCGCCACGATCAACTGGGACCTGTTGGCCGTGGCTCTCACCGCCGGGGCGATGCTCATGTGGTCCCGGAGCCGCCCGCTGGCGTTCGGCATCCTCATCGGCCTCGCGACGGCCGCGAAGCTCTACCCGGTCCTGCTGCTGGGGCCCGCGTTCGTCCTGTGCTGGCGGGCGGGGAAGTGGCGGGAGCTCGGAGCGGCGGTGCTGGGCGCGGCCGGTTCCTGGCTGGTGGTCAATCTGCCGATCATGGTCTTCGCGCCCGAGGGGTGGAAGAAGTTCTACACCTTCAGCGAGGAACGCGGCATCGACTTCGGGTCGTTCTGGCTGGTCATCACGCAGCGCACCGGTGAGTCCATCGATGTCGGCACGGTCAACACCGTCTCGACGGTGACCACCATCGGCCTGTGCGCCGCGATCGGCGTCCTGACCCTGACGGCACCGCGCAGGCCGCGGTTCGCCCAGCTCGCGTTCCTCGTCGTCGCGGTGTTCATCCTCGTCAACAAGGTCTACTCCCCGCAGTACGTCCTGTGGCTGATCCCCCTCGCCGCGCTGGCCAGGCCCCGCTGGCGGGACTTCCTGATCTGGCAGACGTGCGAGGTCCTGTACTTCCTCGGGATCTGGTTGTACCTCGCCTACACGACGAGCGGGGACAAGCACCAGGGGCTGCCGACGGAGGGCTACCAGCTGGCGATCGTGCTCCATCTGCTGGGCACGCTGTACCTGTGCGCCCTCGTCGTACGGGACATCCTGATGCCGGAGCGCGACGGGGTACGGCGCGACGGCTCGGAGGATCCGTCGGGCGGGGTGCTCGACGGGGCCGAGGACGTGTTCGTACTGTCCCACCTGGTCGAGGTCGGTGCCGCCCGCCGGGAGGCTTTGCCCGCGGCGTCCGGGCCGCGGGTGGAATGGGGCACGGCCGGCACGCCCGCCGCCGACTGAGCGGGGCGGGCGCGCGGGACTCAGCGTTCGACGATGCGGTCGTACTGCGTGGTCGTGTGACGCAGGTGGGCCACCAGCTCGTCGCCCACCCGGGGCTCCTCGGCGTCCGAGGGCACGAACAGGATCGACACCTGCATGTGCGGCGGTTCGGCGAACCAGCGCTGCTTGCCCGCCCAGACGAACGGGGACAGGTTGCGGTTCACGGTGGCCAGGCCCGCCCGGGCGACACCCTTGGCGCGCGGCATCACGCCGTGCAGGGCCTTCGGCGCCTCCAGGCCCACACCGTGCGAGGTGCCCCCGGCGACGACGACCAGCCATCCGTCGGACGCGGCCTTCTGCTGCCGGTAGCCGAACCGGTCGCCCTTGGCGACGCGGGTGACGTCGAGCACGGCACCCCGGTACTCGGTGGCCTCGTGGTCCCCCAGCCAGAGCCGGGTGCCGATGCGGGCGCGGAACCGGGTCTGCGGGAACTGCTGCTGCAGCCGGGCGAGCTCGTCGGCGCGCAGATGGCTGACGAACATCGTGTGCAGCGGCAGCCGGGCCGCCCGCAGGCGGTCCATCCACGCGATGACTTCTTCGACGGCGTCCGACCCGTCCGTACGGTCCAGCGGCAGGTGGAGGGCGAAGCCTTCGAGGCGTACGTCCTCGATGGCCGCGTGCAGCTGCCCGAGCTCCTCCTCCTTGACGCCGTGGCGCTTCATGGAGCTCATGCACTCGATGACGACCCGGGCGCCCACCAGGGCGTGCACCCCGTCGACGGAGGACACGGACCGTACGACGCGGTCGGGCAGCGGCACCGGTTCCTCACCGCGCCGGAACGGCGTGAGGACCAGCAGGTCACCGCTGAACCAGTCCTTGATCCGGGCTGCCTCGTAAGTGGTGCCGACCGCGAGGATGTCGGACCCGAAGCGGATCGCCTCGTCGGCCAGCCGCTCGTGACCGAAGCCGTATCCGTTGCCCTTGCAGACCGGCACGATGCCGGGGAACTGGTCGATCACGGATTTCTGGTGCGCCCGCCAGCGCGCGGTGTCGACGTACAGGGAGAGCGCCATGGCCGGTCCGGAACCCTTCTGGTGGCTGCGGTGGATCAGGGAGGAGAAGCGTGTTCAGGCCCCATTGAAACCAATGGAGCCGGTTTCGTCAGCTGTGGGGCTCGGATCAGCGGCGTGACATGTAGATGTCGAGCGCCTTGTGGAGGAGCTTGTTGAGCGGGAAGTCCCACTCGCCGAGGTATTCCGCCGCCTGGCCGCCGGTGCCGACCTTGAACTGGATCAGACCGAAGAGGTGGTCGGTCTCGTCCAGCGAGTCGGAGATGCCGCGCAGGTCGTAGACGGTGGCGCCCATGGCGTATGCGTCGCGCAGCATCCGCCACTGCATGGCGTTCGACGGGCGGACCTCGCGCTTGTGGTTGGCCGAGGCACCGTAGGAGTACCAGACGTGTCCGCCGACGATCAGCATGGTGGCCGCCGCGACGTTCTCACCCTCGTGACGGGCGAAGTAGAGCCTCATCCGGTTGGGGTCCTCGCTGTTGAGGGCCGTCCACATGCGCTGGAAGTAGCCGAGCGGGCGCGGGCGGAAGCGGTCGCGCTCCGCCGTGATCTCGTACAGCCGCTGCCACTCGGAGAGCTCCGCGTAGCTGCCCTGGACGACCTCGACACCGGCCTTCTCGGCCTTCTTGATGTTGCGTCGCCAGAGCTGGTTGAAGCCCTTGTGGACGTCCTCCAGCGAGCGGTTCGCCAGTGGCACCTGGAAGACGTAGCGGGGCTGTACGTCACCGAAGCCGGCGCCGCCGTCCTCGCCCTGCTGCCAGCCCATCTTCCGCAGCCGGTCGGCGACCTCGAAGGCGCGCGGCTCGATGTGCGTGGCCTCGACGTCGCGCAGGCGCTTCACGTCCGGGTCCTGGATGCCGGCCTTGATGGCGGCGGCGTCCCAGCGGCGGATGACCACCGGCGGGCCCATCTTCACGGAGAAGGCACCCTGCTGCTTGAGGTGCGCCAGCATCGGCTGCAGCCAGTCGCTCAGGTTCGGGGCGTACCAGTTGATGACCGGGCCTTCGGGCAGGTATGCCAGGTAGCGCTTGATCTTGGGGAGCTGCCGGTAGAGCACCAGGCCCGCGCCGACGAGCTGGCCGGTCTTGTCGAACCAGCCCAGGCTCTCCGAGCGCCACTCGGCCTTCACATCCGCCCATGCGGGGACCTGCATGTGACTGGCCGCGGGCAGACTCTGGATGTACGCCAGATGTTGCTCTCGGCTGATGGTCCTCAGGGTCAGGCTCATGCGGGGCGCTCCTCGGCAGGTGTGTCCCCATCGGTCAGGGGCTCCGGCTCTCGCGCCGAAGCCTACTGTGGCCGTGAAGCGAGCGGTCTGGCCCCGTGTACCTGTACGCGTGACCGGGCGGCCCCGTCCGGTGGCGGGGCCGCCCGGGCCGGACCCGGGAGGTCAGCCGATCACGCCGCCGAAGAGTCCGCCGTGGGCCATGCCGAGGAAGAACCCGAGGGCGGACGCACCCATGCCGATGATCAGTGGGAACCTCTCGCGCGTGGTGACGGAGATGTACTGGCCGTACGCCCCCGTGAGGATCCCGATGAGGCCCGCCCACGAGCTGAGCAGGTGCAGGTTGTGGAACATCGCCGAGATGAAGGCGAGGGCGCCGAGGACGAGCGTGACCAGCACGAGCGCGTCCTGCAGCGGATGGGGCCTGCCGTCCGTGGCGAAGAGGGAGACGGAGGGGCGGGTCCGCGTTACGTGTGCCATGGAGTACCTCCTGGCCGACATGCGGCGCGTCGTGGCGCCGCTCACACCCGATGTGTACAGATTGCGTCCCCTGACCACTGGATTTCAACCGGAAGGTGGTCTGCGGGTACTCTGGTCGGTCTGCACCGGTGTCTGCCCAGGCCAGCACGGTCAGCCCCCTCGTCACCGAGGGCGCTGTCAGTGGGGGCTGTTTTACTCGGGCACCGTTGCTCAACGCATCACGACCCTCCTGCCACGGAACGACCGTGGCCGCTGAGTCCAAAGGAGGTGGGTTCCACATGCGTCACTACGAGGTGATGGTCATCCTCGACCCCGATCTCGAGGAGCGAGCAGTCTCCCCGCTGATCGAGAACTTCCTCTCCGTCGTCCGTGAGGGCGAAGGAAAGGTTGAGAAGGTCGACACCTGGGGCCGTCGTCGTCTCGCTTACGAGATCAAGAAGAAGCCCGAGGGCATCTACTCGGTCATCGACCTGCAGGCCGAGCCTGCGGTCGTCAAGGAGCTCGACCGCCAGATGAACCTGAACGAGTCGGTCCTCCGGACCAAGGTCCTCCGTCCCGAGATCCACTGAGCTTCGGCTCAGCGGTCATCGGGTCCGAGTAGCAGCAAGCAGCCAAGAAATCCCCGCCGAGAGGTTCACCCATGGCAGGCGAGACCGTCATCACGGTCGTCGGCAATCTCGTCGACGACCCCGAGCTGCGCTTCACCCCGTCCGGTGCGGCGGTCGCGAAGTTCCGTGTCGCGTCCACTCCCCGCATCTTCGACCGGCAGACCAATGAGTGGAAGGACGGCGAAGGCCTGTTCCTCACCTGCTCGGTCTGGCGGCAGGCGGCGGAGAACGTCGCCGAGTCGCTCACGCGAGGCATGCGCGTTGTCGTGCAGGGCCGGCTGAAGCAGCGGTCGTACGAAGACCGCGAGGGCGTCAAGCGCACGGTCTACGAGCTGGATGTCGAGGAAGTCGGCCCCAGTCTCAAGAACGCCACCGCCAAGGTCACCAAGACCACCGGTCGTGGTGGCCAGGGCGGTCAGGGTGGATACGGCGGCGGCCAGCAGGGCGGCGGCAACTGGGGCGGCGGTCCCGGTGGTGGCCAGCAGGGCGGCGGCGGTGCTCCCGCCGACGACCCGTGGGCCACCAGCGCTCCGGCCGGCGGCCAGGGCGGCCAGCAGCAAGGCGGAGGCGGCTGGGGCGGAAGCTCCGGCGGTTCCGGCGGCGGCTACTCGGACGAGCCCCCCTTCTAGGGAAGCTCGTACCCCCACTTCTTGATCACACAGGAGAAACACCATGGCGAAGCCGCCTGTGCGCAAGCCTAAGAAGAAGGTCTGCGCGTTCTGCAAGGACAAGACCCAGTACGTGGACTACAAGGACACGAACATGCTGCGGAAGTTCATTTCCGACCGCGGCAAGATCCGTGCCCGCCGCGTCACCGGCAACTGCACGCAGCACCAGCGTGACGTCGCCACGGCAGTCAAGAACAGCCGTGAGATGGCGCTGCTGCCCTACACGTCCACCGCGCGATAAGGGAAGGGTGACCGAATCATGAAGATCATCCTCACCCACGAGGTCACCGGCCTCGGTGCTGCGGGCGACGTCGTGGACGTCAAGGACGGGTACGCCCGTAATTACCTGGTTCCGCGTGGCTTTGCCATCCGCTGGACCAAGGGTGGCGAGAAGGACGTGGCGCAGATCCGCCGCGCCCGCAAGATCCACGAGATCGCCACGATCGAGCAGGCCAACGAGGTCAAGGCCAAGCTGGAGGCCGTGAAGGTCCGTCTGGCCGTTCGCTCCGGCGACGCCGGCCGCCTCTTCGGCTCCGTCACCCCGGCCGACATCGCCTCGGCGATCAAGGCTGCCGGTGGTCCGGACGTCGACAAGCGTCGCGTCGAGCTCGGTTCGCCGATCAAGACGCTCGGCGGGCACCAGGTGTCCGTGCGTCTGCACCCCGAGGTCGCTGCGAAGCTCGGCGTCGAGGTCGTTGCTGCCTGATTGGGCCGCACCTCAGCAGAACAGTGAAGGGCCGCACCCTCCGGGGTGCGGCCCTTCGCCGTTTCACGTGAAACATGGCGGGTCGGTCAGCGGGTTGCGCCGGTGACCAGCCACTTTCCGGAGCGGGTACGGAGCCAGAGCGTCGCCATCCGCACGATCATCATTAGCGTCATCGCGCCCCACAGGGCGCCGAGCCCGCCGCCCAGGGTGGGCACCAGGAGGGCCGCGGGGGCGAAGACGGCCAGGGTAACGAGCATGGCCCAGGCCAGGTACGGCCCGTCGCCGGCGCCCATCAGTACGCCGTCCAGGACGAAGACGACGCCGGCGATCGGCTGGGTGGCCGCCACGACCAGGAGGGCGGGCAGCAGGGCGTCCCGGACCGCCGTGTCGCTGGTGAACAAGGGGACGAACAAGGGGCGGGCCAGGACGATCAGCACGCCCAGGACCACACCGGACGCGATTCCCCACTCGACCATCCGGCGGCACGCCTCGCGTGCGCCCTGCGCGTTGTCCGCGCCCAGGTAGCGCCCGATGATGGCCTGTCCGGCGATGGCGATGGCGTCGAGGGCGAAGGCCATCAGGCTCCACAGGGAGAGGATGATCTGGTGGGCGGCGATATCGGTGTCGCCGAGCCGGGCGGCGACCGCCGTGGCGATGAGCAGAACGGCCCGCAGCGACAGCGTCCGGATCAGGAGGGGTGCACCTGCCTGGGCGCAGGCTCTGATGCCTGCGGCGTCGGGGCGCAGGGACGCGCCGTGGCGTCGGGCGCCCCGGACGACGACGACCAGATACGCGGCCGCCATCGCGAGCTGGGCGATGACGGTGCCCCAGGCCGATCCGGCAATGCCCAGACCGGCGCCGTAGACGAGGCCGGCGTTGAGGGCCGCGTTGGCGGCGAAACCGCCGATGGCGACGTAGAGCGGGGTGCGGGTGTCCTGGAGACCGCGGAGCACGCCGGTCGCGGCCATCACCACCAGCATCGCGGGGATGCCGAGGCTGGAGATCCGGAGATAGGTGATCGCGTGGGGCGCCGCGGTGGAGGAGGCGCCGAAGACCTCGGTGAGCCAGGGGGCGAGGGGGAGCGTCAGGGCGATGACGGCGACACCGAGCAGGAGGGCCAGCCAGATGCCGTCCATGCCCTGCCGGATCGCGGAGGCGAGATCGCCGGCGCCCACTCGTCGGGCGACCGCAGCGGTGGTGGCGTACGCGAGGAAGACGAAGATGCTCACCGCGGTCGTCAGAAGGGCGGCGGCGACCGCCAGTCCGGCCAGCTGCGGGGTGCCGAGATGACCGACGATCGCACTGTCGACCATCACGAACAGCGGCTCGGCCACGAGCGCGCCGAAGGCCGGGACGGCGAGCGCGATGATCTCGCGGTCGTGCCGTCGGCGGCGAGAAGACGGGGTACCCGGTGGCTGGATCATGGCAGCCAATCTAATCTTCCACAGGTAACAGATGCAATCAGCGGTGGGTCCTTACATTTGCTTGCCTGTGGGTAACTCTTGTGCCGGACACTCGATGATCTCGCCCCGGCCGTCCAACTTTTTCTCCCCCACAGCCGGTGGACGGGAAAAGGCCAGGTCACGGGGGTGTTTGCAGCTGCTCTATGAGTTTGTCCACAGTGCTGTCCCCCGGTCCGTGCACAGGTTCCGGGGGGTTCTCCACAGCATCTGCCCGCTCGTCCACAGGGCCTGTGGATAACCAGATTGGCTGACGGTGCCGCGCCGCCTACCGTAGTCCGGCGCCCCCACCCTGTTTCGGCTCTGCGACACCGCAGAACTCGACACACCGGAACCGGAGTCGGGGGTCTTGTTTGTCGGTGCCGTGCCGTAAGAAAGAGGAGCACGGCTAGGTCCGCGGAGCGGACGGGAGGAGGTGGCCGGGTGAGCATTCCCGAACCCTTGGACGACCCCTGGGCGGACACCGGACCCGGTGACCGGCTGCCCGTATCCCGCCAGCGCAGGGGCGAGGACCGGGACCGGGGCGACCGCCACGACCGCGGCCGGGAGTCACACGACTGGGAAGGCGGTTCCGCGGGCTTCGAGCGGGTCCCGCCCCAGGATCTGGACGCGGAGCAGTCCGTGCTCGGAGGCATGCTCCTGTCCAAGGACGCCATCGCCGACGTCGTGGAGATCATCAAGGGCCACGACTTCTACCGTCCCGCGCACGAGACCGTCTATCAGGCGATCCTCGACCTTTACGCCAAGGGCGAGCCCGCCGACCCGATCACCGTGGCAGCCGAGCTGGTCAAGCGCGGCGAGATCACCAAGGTGGGCGGGCCCCCGTATCTGCACACCCTGGTCCAGTCGGTGCCGACGGCTGCCAACGCCTCGTACTACGCGGAGATCGTCCACGAACGCGCGGTCCTGCGGCGGCTCGTAGAAGCCGGTACGAAGATCACGCAGATGGGATACGCGGCCGACGGTGATGTCGACGACATCGTGAACTCGGCCCAGGCGGAAATCTACGCCGTCACCGAGCAGCGGACCAGTGAGGACTACCTGCCGCTCGGCGACATCATGGAAGGCGCCCTGGACGAGATCGAGGCGATCGGCTCCCGCAGTGGCGAGATGACGGGCGTGCCCACCGGGTTCACCGACCTCGACGCACTGACCAACGGTCTGCACCCGGGTCAGATGGTCGTCATCGCGGCCCGTCCCGCGATGGGTAAGTCGACCCTCGCGCTGGACTTCGCCCGTGCCTGCTCGATCAAGAGCAACATGCCCAGCGTGATCTTCTCCCTGGAAATGGGGCGGAACGAGATCGCGATGCGTCTGCTGTCCGCCGAAGCACGGGTGGCCCTGCACCACATGCGTTCCGGCACGATGACCGACGAGGACTGGACGCGGCTGGCCCGGCGGATGCCGGACGTCTCCGCGGCCCCGCTCTACATCGACGACTCCCCCAACCTCTCCATGATGGAGATCCGGGCGAAGTGCCGTCGCCTCAAGCAGCGCAACGACCTCAAACTGGTGGTCATCGACTACCTCCAGCTGATGCAGTCCGGCGGTTCGAAGCGCGCCGAGAGCCGCCAGCAGGAGGTCTCCGACATGTCGCGAAACCTCAAGCTTCTGGCCAAGGAGCTACAGCTGCCGGTCATCGCGCTCTCCCAGCTGAACCGTGGCCCCGAGCAGCGCACGGACAAGAAGCCAATGGTCTCCGATCTCCGTGAGTCCGGCTCCATCGAGCAGGACGCCGACATGGTGATCCTGCTGCACCGCGAGGACGCCTACGAGAAGGAGTCGCCGCGCGCCGGCGAGGCGGACCTGATCGTGGCCAAGCACCGAAACGGCCCCACGGCGACGATCACCGTCGCCTTCCAGGGCCACTACTCCCGCTTCGTGGACATGGCGCAGACCTGACCGGCACAGACCGGGAAATGGAGTCGCCATACGCCGGTGCGGGCGGTAGTTGTTGACGATGACTTCTCCAGCTGAACAGTTGCTTCCCGGTACCCGGCGAGCCTTGCTGCACCGCGTCGCCACGGCTCAGGCCGAAGGGCGTACCCCCTCTCTGGTCGCCGCCGTACAACGGCAGGGGCAGGTGGTCTGGGAGGGAGCCCGCAGCTGTGTCGACGGTCACGCCCCGGATTCCGACACGCAGTTCAGGGTTGGTTCCCTGACCAAGACCTTCACCGCCGTCCTGGTGATGCGGCTGCGTGACGAAGGGCTGCTCGACCTGGCGGATCCGCTGGAGAAACACCTGCCCGGGACCGGTGCGGGCGACGTGACCGTTCATCAGCTGCTCGGCCACAGTGCGGGGCTCGGAGCCGAGACGACCGCGCCCTGGTGGGAGCGGACCCCCGGCAGCCTGCGGCCCACGCTCGCGGACGTGCTCGATGAGCAGGTCGCGATGCACCCGCCCGGCAATCGGCACCACTACTCCAACCCGGGCTATACGCTGCTCGGTTCGCTGGTCGAGGCCGTGCGCGGGGCGTCCTGGGAGGAGGTGCTGCGCCGCGAGGTGCTGGAACCCCTCGGTATGCGTCGGACCAGTTCGCTTCCACAGGCTCCGCACGCCGGCGGCTGGGCGGTGCATCCCTGGGCGGACGCCCTGCTTCCCGAACCGGCGGAGGACCTGGGCCTCATGGCACCCGCCGGACAGCTCTGGTCCACGACAGCGGATCTGCTCCGCTTCGCGGCCTTCCTCGCCGAGGGCGACGACCGGGTGCTCGGCGCAGCTTCGGTGGAGGAGATGAAGCAGCCGTCGGCCGCCCCCGCGCCCGGTGAGTGGGTCGATCACTACGGCCTGGGACTGCAACTGGTCCGGCGCAAGGGCCGTACCTTCATCGGGCACACGGGCTCTCTTCCCGGATTCCTGGCAGCCCTCTGGGTCAGCACCGAGGATGACGTGGCTGCCGTGGTGCTCGTCAACGCGACTTCCGGGGTCGCGATCGGCGAGGTCGCCGCCGACCTTGTGGACATCGTCGCCGAGGCCGAGCCGCGCATCCCTGAGCCATGGCGCCCGCTGCCCGAGGTGGACGCGGAACTCCTCGCCCTGACCGGGCCGTGGTATTGGGCCACGCGCCCCAACATCCTGACGCTGACCGCCGGTCGCGGGCTGGAGCTGCGGCCGGTGAACGGACAGGGCCGGGGTGCCCGCTTCAGCGCGCGCCCCGACGGCACCTGGGTGGGCCTGGACGGTTACTACGCGGGGGAGACGCTGCGGATCGTGCGGAACGCGGACGGCAGCGTGAGCCACCTCGATCTGGGGTCCTTCGTCTTCACGCGTGAGCCCTACGACCCCGCAGCAGTTGTGCCCGGTGGTGTGGACGAGGAGGGGTGGCGCGGTCTGGGGGACTGAGCGCGGCCCGGAAGAGGTGCTGCCCGTTTCACGTGAAACGGGCAGCACAGCCGCTCAGGCCGTCAACTCCCTTTCCAGCGGGGTCCGGAAGCGCGGGGTGATCCGGGCTTCCCCCACCCAGCCCGTCAGCCGGGCCGCTTCGGTCTCGATCGCAGCCGTGGCCTCCCGGCCCGGATCGGTCAGCAGCCGCCAGGTCAGCTCACCGTCGCCACGCTGGGCCCAGCCACCCACGATCCGGCCGTCCCACCACACCGTGGGGCCGATGTTGCCCGAGCGGTCGAAGAGGGCTGCCCGGTGCTCGGCCGGCAGATGGAAGCCGCGGTCCGCCCAGCCCATGCCGCTCGGGTCGAGCGCGGGCAGCAGGGCCGCCCAGGGTGCTTGGACGGGCTCGGGCTCCGTGTCTCCGGGGGCGACCCAGGCCGAAGCCCCGTTGTCGAGCCGTACCTCCACGGCTCCGATCGCCGAGAGGGCGGTACGGACTTCGCGGGTGCCCCAGCCGGTCCACCATTTCAGGTCGGCCTCGGTGCCCGGACCGTACGCCCGGAGCCAGCGCAGGGCCAGTTCCGCCTGGGCCGGAGCGGTCTCCTCCACCGGCCGTGGGCGGGCCGGGGCCCAGCGGAACTGGCTGGAGGTCCAGGAGCCCCGAGGCCGGTCCCTGCGGATCCTGCCCTCGGCGGCCAGCACCCGGATCACCCGGGTCGCGACGCCCTGGACCGTTTCCTGCTTCTTCCCGGGGAAGACGGTGATCTTGGTGCGGAGGGCGGGCACACCGGCGGCGAGTTCGCTGCCCGAGACCGGGCCGCTGCCGTCCAGAAAGGCGAGGGCGCTCCTCTCGGTCTCTTCGAGCCAGCGCTCGTCCAGGCCGTTGCCGTCCTCGCGGAGATGCTTGAGCAGATTGCGACGCTCCTTGGCGGCCACAGCGCGCGCGTTCGCCGCCTCGACGTGCGGGGCCATCTCGCCGGACACGACGAAGAGGGTGTTGCGCATGGAGAGCATCCGCACCAGGGAGACGTCTTCGTAGAGAGACCGCTCCACCTCGGCGATGGCGGGCTCGGCGAGCCTGGCGCAGGCCGAGAGGAAGACGGTGGCCGCGTCGGTCGCGTGGAGCGCGACGAGGGCGTCGGCCACAGCGACGGGTGATGACACCCGCTCACCGGGGGTCAGTAAATGGCGGCGGGCGATGCGGATACACCGCTGTTCGTCACTGATGCGTTGCACGTCGGCTCCTCGGGAACGCGGCAGGCAGGTCACAGGGCGAGCTTGAAGCCCACATGGCTGGCGATGAACCCCAGCCGTTCGTAGAAGCGATGCGCGTCGGTGCGGGACACGTCGGAGGTGAGCTGCACCAGCTGGCAGCCCTGGCGGCGGGACTCGTCCACCGCCCACTGGATCAGCCGGGTGCCGAGGCCGCTTCCCCGTTCGTCCGCGTGGATGCGGACGCCCTCGATCACGGACCGGGTCGAACCGCGTCGGGACAGCCCCGGAATCACCGTCAGCTGCAGGGTCCCGACGACACGCTCCTCGCGCACGGCGACCATCATGTGCTGATGCGGATCGGCGGCCAGCCGCCGGAGCGCCGCCCGATAGGGCGCGAGATCATCCGGTGACTCGCGCAGGGCGCCCAGCGGGTCGTCGGCGAGCAGGGCCACGACCTCGGCCAGATCGTCAGCCGTCGCGCGGCGTATCTCCAGATCACTCATGCGCCGCAGCCTACGCAGTCGACAGGGGCTGGGGCCGGTCGTTCGGGCCCTATGCGGGAACTGCCTTCAGTTCCTCGACGGCCCGGACGAGCGGGGCCAGTTCGGGGTCCTCGGCGGCCTCGTCGAGCGCGACACGCAGGGCGCGGTCATTGGTGGGCCGGGCCTCGGCAAGCAGGGTGAGCCCATCGGGGGTGACGTCGGTGTAGATGCCGCGGCGGTCGGTGTCGCAGAGATACCGGGTCAGCAGCCCCCGGTCTTCGAGGCGGGTGACCAGGCGCGTGGTGGCGCTCTGGCTGAGCCCTACGGCGTCCGCTACCTGCTTCATCTGAAGGTGCCCACCCGGGCCGCTGTGCTGTCGGCTGAGCACCTCCAGCAGGGAGTACTCGCGCACGCTCAGGTCGTGGCCACTCTGCAAGGCCCGTTCGATGCGGGTCTCGATCTTGCCGTGGAGCAGGGACAGCGCGATCCAGCCCTGGGAGAGGGCGGTCAGGGCCGGGTCCGTGGCTGTCATGGTCTCTCCTCCGTGCCGGAGCTGCTTACGTCCAGAGTAGCTGACGGCTGCAATAGTCGGCGTTTGCAATTAAAGAGCGTCTGCAATTATTGTCTACGCCTGTAAGCCGCAGTAGCAATCGTCTGGGAAGGGAACCCATGCCGCTCGCACTTCTCGCCCTGGCCATCGGGGCATTCGGTATCGGGACCACCGAGTTCGTAGTCATGGGGCTGCTTCCCGAGGTGGCCGCCGAGTTCCAGGTGTCCATCCCGGCCGCGGGCTTCCTGGCCACGGGCTACGCGCTCGGCGTCGTGCTCGGGGCGCCGCTGATGACCGCTCTCGGTACGAAGGTCAGCCGCAAGCGGATGCTGATGATCCTCATGGGCCTGTTCATCGTCGGCAATGTGGTCACCGCAGCCGCCCCCGTCTTCGAAGTGATGGTCATCGGCCGTGTGATCGCCTCGCTCGCCCACGGTGCGTTCTTCGGTATCGGAGCGGTCGTGGCGGCCGATCTGGTCGCCCCGCAGAAGAAGGCGGGCGCCATCGCCCTGATGTTCACCGGGCTCACCGTCGCCAACGTCGTCGGGGTGCCGGTGGGCACCTACATCGGGCAGCACGCCGGCTGGCGGGTCACGTTCATGCTCGTCGCCGCGCTGGGCGTCCTCGGGCTGCTCGGCGTTGCCCGGCTCGTTCCGGAACAGCCCCGCGCCGAGGGTGTCAGGCTGCGGCAGGAAATCGCAGCCTTCCGCAATGTGCAGGTCCTGCTCGCCATGGCGATGACGGTCCTCGGATTCGGCGGCGTCTTCGCGGCGATCACCTACATCACGCCGATGATGACGGACACCGCCGGATACTCGGCCTCCGCCGTCACCTGGCTACTGGTCCTCTTCGGCCTCGGCATGGTCGGCGGGAACCTGGCCGGCGGCAGGTACGCCGACCGCCGCCCCACGCTCATGCTCTCCGTGTCGCTGAGCGGCCTCGCCCTGGCCCTGGCCCTCTTCACCCTGACCGCCCACAACAAGGTCGCGGCGGCGGTCACCCTCGTCCTGATCGGTGCCTTCGGCTTCGCGACCGTGCCTCCGCTCCAGAAGCGGGTGCTCGACCAGGCGGTGGACGCCCCGACGCTGGCCTCCGCGATGAATATCGGTGCCTTCAACCTCGGCAACGCGCTCGCGGCCTGGCTCGGGGGGATCGTCATCGGTGCCGGGTTCGGCTACACCGCGCCCAACTGGGTCGGAGCAGCGCTCGCCGCGTCAGCTCTGGTCCTCGCCTTCGTCTCCAGCGCGCTGGAGCGCCGTACGACCGCACCGAGCCGCCTCGTCGCCACCCACGCCCCCGAGCCGGAAGCGGTCCCCGAGCCTCGGGGCTGATTCCGGAGGGGTCAGCCCGTGGCCAGGCTGAAGGGCGCGAAGTACCGGGGCCAGTCCGCGTACTGCCGCCCGCCGAGCGACATGACGGTGGTCTCCGAGCTCGACGTCAGTCCACAGCGCCCGAGCCAGTCCAGCAGATCCTCATGACGGGCGTCCACGTCCACGCGCAGCGGCCGGTCCGTCGCCTCGGCCAGCGAGGCCATGAGGAGCTTCGCCGTCGAGGTGTCCTTGGCGATCAGCGGCCCGACGGCATGGTTCGCCGCGCTCGGGGAGAGCGCGGCGAACCCGGTCAGTTCCCCGTTCTCCTCGGCGACCCGCAAGTGATCGGCGAACGTCGGGAGCCGGGTCAGCAGATGCGTGCGGTCGAGTCCGAAGACGGCCGAGTCCAGCCCCACCACGGCCCGCAGATCATGGGCGGAGGCAGACCGGATGACGGTCTCCGGGCCGCCGATGGGCTCCGGGCAAGCTGCCGCAGTCGGCCGGAAGGCCCCACTCAGGCGGACGGTGCGTCCCATCGGTGCGAATCCGAGCTCTTCGTAGAGGGGGCGGCCCGATGCTGTCGCGTGGAGGCTCAGCGGGGTATCCCCGGCGGCCTCGATCACCCGCTGCATCAGATACCGGCCGACCCCGCGTCGGGCATGGCGCCCGGCAACCAGCAGCATGCCGACGGCGGCCATCTCGGGGCCGTAGGAGACCACCATGCAGCTCGCCATCAGGCCCTTGCTGCCGGGGTCATCGATGCCGTAGCCCGTGCCGGCGGCGAGCAGCAGCGTCCAGCGCTCCTCGTCGCGCGGCCAGCCCCGGTCCTCGCTGAGATCGGCGCAGGCGACCAAGTCGTCCCGGGTGAGGCGCCGGATGGGGAGATCGGACAGCGGGCGGGGCAATGAGCTGGGCATACGGGCCAGGCTCTCCGACCGTTGATCGCCCGTCCACCGCTTTACCGGAACTGGCCGGGCCAAGCAGCGAAATAGCGAGCCCGGGCCTTGGCCGCGCACCGTTTCACGTGAAACACCGGCAGTGCGAGAGCCGGCAGCGCCCGAGCCCGCCTGCGCGGGGCGAGAGCCCGCACGGTCCGAAGCCGCCGGTACCGGGCGAGCCCTACGTCGCACGGCCGGTCGGCGCGTCAGCCCAGGTCGGCGGCGTGCAAGGCCCGGACCCCCTCGATATTGCCGTCCAGATAGTGCCGCAACGACAGCGGCACGAGGTGCACCGCGGCGATGCCGACCCGGCTGAAGGGCACGCGTACGACGTCGTACTCGCCGCAGGGGGCGTCGATCTCGGGGCCGTGGCGCAGCGACAGGTCCATGGAGTCGAGGCGGCAGACGAAGAAATGCTGGACCTTGACGCCCTTCACCCCGCCCTCCTCGATGTGTTCCACGGTGTCGACGAAGCAGGGCACCACATCGGTGATCTTGGCGCCCAGCTCCTCGTCCACTTCACGGTGCAGGGCGTCGACAACGGTGGCGTCCTCGGGCTCGACCCCGCCACCCGGCGTGAGCCAGTACGGGTCCACCCCGGGCTTGGTGCGCTTGATGAGGATGAGGTCGTCGCCGTCGAGCAGGATGGCGCGTGCGGTGCGCTTGACCACAGGACGTTCGGTCATGGCAGAAGCGTGGCCCACGGGACCCCTTCTGAAACACCAGGGCGCTGTCGGGCGCTCCTGAGGTCACCAGTCGGCCGCCGCCCGCAGCAGCCACTCGTGCGCCCGGGCGAGATGCGGAAGCGCGAGCGTGCCGGTCCGCGCGGCCAGGAAGTAGGTGCGCAGGGGCGGGACCGGGGGGTCGAGAAGCGCCACCACCTCGCCGCGTTCCAACGCGCCCTCGCACAGATAGCGCGGCAGCACGGCAAGCCCGGCGCCGGCGGCCGCGCATTCCAGGACCGCCCGCAGGTCCGGGGCGATGACGGCGCCGGCGGCCGCGGGCGCACTGTCGAAGACGGCGGCCCAGTAACGGGAGACCAGCGGCAGGCTCTCGTGAACCTCCACCACGGGCAGCTGCTCCAGGACCACGGGACCGTTGCGCCGAAGTGTGCCCGGCCCCAGCCGTCCGGCCCAGCGCGGGGCGGCGACCAGGACGTGCTCCTCGTCGCAGAGCGGGGTGGCGGTGAGCAGTTCCCCGCGCGGCCGTGCCGTCACGACGGCCAGGTCGTGGTGACCGGCGGCCAGCCCCTCCAGGGTCTCGTCCGTGTCGGCGGAGAACGAACCGCGCAGCGCGAGGCCCTGGGCGATCAATGGTGTGAGCGCGGGCAGGAGGCGCAGGGAGAGGAACTCCGGTGGGCCCGCCAGATGCAGGGTCCGTACGCCCGACTCCTCATCGAGGTCGGTCTCGGCGATCTCGATCAGTGCGTCCAGATGGGGAGCGGCCCGGTGCGCGAGTTCGTCGCCGATCGTCGTCGGGGTCACTCCCCGGGCCCTGCGGAGGAACAGCGGGCGGCCCAGCTGCCGTTCCAGGGTGCGTATCTGGGAGGTCACGGCGGGCTGCGAGAGGCCGAGGAGAGCGGCGGCGCGAGTGAACGAGCCGGCTCGGTGAACAGTGACGAAGGTGCGCAGCAGGGCCAGATCCACGTCTCGTCCCTTTCACCCTCACGCAGTGACGCATCCGATTGGACCCCGGACAACCATAAATATGTCGATAGGTCGCTGCCGCTACTGTGATTGGACACTGACGCAGAGTCAACTAGCCTTGTCGAGGCGGTTCTTCACGCGGAGAACGCAAAGGGCCGGGCGGTCCGAGCCACGAGGGGGGAGGCTCGGACCGCCGTACCGCACGACGGAGGCGTCGGGCTCAGCTCCCGGCGGTGGCCGCGCCCAGCGCCTGTTCGACATCGGCCAACAGGTCGGCGGTGTTCTCGGCGCCGACGGAGAAGCGGATGAAGCCTTCCGGTACCGCGTCGCCGCCCCAGCGGCCCCGCCGCTCGGCGGTGGAGCGTACGCCTCCGAAGCTGGTGGCGTCCTCGACCAGCCGCAGGGAGGCCAGGAAGCGCTCCGCGGTCCCCCGGTCGCCGAGCTCGAACGACACCACGGAGCCGAAGCGCCGCATCTGGCGTACCGCGTTCGCGTACGAGGGGTCGGTGGGCAGGCCGGGGTAGCGCAGCCCGGACACGGCCTGGTGCTTGGAGAGAGCCTCGGCGAGCGCCAGGGCGTTGCCGCACTGCCGCTCGATCCGCAGCTCCAGCGTGGCCAGCGAGCGGTGCGCGAGCCATGCCTCCATCGGGCCGGGGATCGCGCCGGCGATCTTGCGCCAGCGCCGCACTCCGGCCGTGAGCTCGGCGTCGCGGCAGGTCACATGGCCGAGCAGCAGGTCGCCGTGGCCCGTCATGCCCTTGGTGTCACTGGCCACCGAGAAGTCGGCACCCAGCTCCAGGGGACGCTGGCCGAGCGGGGTCGCGAGGGTGTTGTCGACGGCGACCAGCGTGCCGCCGGCGTGCGCGGCTTCGACGAGGCGCCGCACGTCGCAGACGTCGAGGCCCGGGTTGGAGGGCGTCTCCAGCCACAGGAGCTTCGCGCCCTCCAGTACGGCGAGCTGGGCGTCGCCGCCGGTCGGCGCGGTCCGCACCTCGACCCCGTACGCCTCCAGTTGCTCGCGCAGCAGGGGGAGTGCCTGATAGCCGTCGTCGGGAAGGACGACGACGTCGCCACTGCGCGCCTGGGAGAGCAGGACGGCCGAGATCGCCGCCATTCCGGAGGCGAAGACGGTCGTCTGCACGTCCTCGCCCGGTGCTTCGAGTTCCCCGATGGCCTGTTCGAGACGGGTCCACGTGGGGTTGCCGTCCCGGCCGTAGGTGTAGGGGCCGGTCGGCTCACCGGACAGGTGGTAGTGCGCGGCGAAGACCGGCCCGGGGAGGGTGGGCTCGTACTGCTGCGGTTCCGGCAGTCCCGCGCGTACCGCACGCGTTCCGTCGCCCTTGGTGCTCATGGTTTCTCCTCGCTTCTCTCCCCGGCCGGCTACCGGTCCTGGTCGCACTGTCTCAGGTGGACGCGGGTCGCTTCCCGCCGGGCGGATCAGTCCTCGTCCGGGAGGACGACGTTCAGCGCCCAGGACACGATGGAGACGATCAGGCCGCCGAGGACGGCGGTCCAGAAGCCGTCGACGTGGAAGCTCAGGTCGAGCACTCCGGCCAGCCACGAGGTGAGCAGCAGCATCAGAGCGTTCACCACGAGGGTGATCAGGCCCAGCGTGAGGATGAAGAGGGGCAGGGTGAGCAGCTTCACGATCGGCTTGACCACGACGTTGACCAGGCCGAAGACCAGCGCGACGAGGATCAGGGTCAGGGCCTTGCGGCCGGTGCTGCCGCCGGTCAGCGTGATGTCCTGGACCAGCCAGATGGCCACGGCCAGCGCACCCGCGTTGGCGATCGTCTTGACTACGAAATTCTTCATGTGTCTGATCGTGGCAGACATGATCGGTGGCGGACACCGGCTGGGGAGAGGCGAGGTGCGGACGGTCCATGAAGGCATTCAGGCTGGACGAACTGGAGGCGGAGCGGGCCGCCAACGATGGCGCGTACCTGCAGTTCCTCCGCGAGCGGAACATGTCGGTGGGTCTGTACGCCCTGGATGCCGGCGACCTCGATCCGCAGCAGCCGCACAGCCAGGACGAGGTCTACTTCGTGGTCAGCGGTCGCGCGTCGATCACCGTCGGCATGGAAACGACACAGGTGGGAAGAGGGAGTGTCGTGTACGTACCCGCAGGCACGGCCCACAAGTTCCACCACATCACTGAGGACCTGCGCGTGATGGTGGTCTTCTCGCCACCCGAGGGATGAGTCCGCAGCCGGTGTTTCCCAGGGTTCCCTAAGGGATCGATCAGGGGAGGACAAGGGCTTCCCGGGGTCCGGCGGCCGTCTTTCGCCTCTAGCATCGAAGCAGGAACTCACAGAGACGAGGTAAGGACGATGGCCGTGCGGGAGATATTCGCTGGGATGCCCTGGTGGGTGAAGTGGATCGCGGTGCCCGTGGTCGCGATCGTCGTGTTCGGTGGTCTGATCGCCAGCCTGGTCGCGTTCGTCGTCGGTCTGCTCTTCAAGATCCTGATCTTCGTGATCCTGGTCGGCGGGCTCGTCTTCGTCGTACGGAAGTTCATGTCCTCCTCCTCCCGAAACGGCTGGTGACCGCACGCCCGACGGGGGATTAGCCCAGCTGAGCTAAGGGAAAGGCGAATCGGCACCCGGTCACAGGGCGGCCGATACAGTGACAGTCCTCTGCCACCGCCTGGGAAAACACCGTAAGTCACCACCCCGACCAGTGGTTTGTACGGGATCCGGCCTCTGGACCCCCAGGTCCGTGGCAGACCTGTGGGGGCGGCCCCCACGGGCGGGCTGACCGCCCGTCACCACGCCTGGGGGTGACCGTTGACCACGGCATCGAGTACGGCTGTTCCGACGCTCATCGGGTCGGTACAGCGGGCGCTGAGGCTGCTGGAGGCTGTGGGCACCCATCGCGACGGGGCCCCGGCCAAACAGCTCGCGAGGGAAGCGGGGCTTCCCCTCCCCACCGCCTACCACTTGCTGCGGACCCTGACCCATGAGGGGTATCTGCGCCGGGAGAACGGCGTCTTCCACTTCGGCGCCGCCGCCGAACGGCTGATGGGCGACCGCGCCGCTCAGAACCGCCGCAGCATCATGGCCCGTTCGCTGGGCCGCTGGCGGGACATCGTCGGAGCCCCGGTGTACTGCGCCATCTACCGTGAGGGCGAGATCGAGCTCCTCGCCGTGGCGGACACCCCCGAGCGGCCGGCGGTCGACGAGTGGGCGGCGTTTCGCGAGACCGGGCACGCGCACGCGATCGGACAGTGTCTGCTGAGCCGGCTGGACGAGAAGGCCCGCGAGGACCACCTGGACCGGCACCCGGTGCGCCCGCTGACCCGGTACTCGGTGCGCGATCGTGCGGCGTTCCTCACCCGGCTGCGGTCGCTGGAGCGTACGGAACCGGTCATCGAGCGACAGGAGTACGCGCTCGGGACCGTCTGCGCGGCCATCCCGATCACGGCCGGATTCACCGCCGCCGCGATGGCCATTTCGGTCCCCCTCCACGAGGAAGATCGGTTGCTGCCCGCAGTCGAACGACTACGCGGTGAAGTGTCGAGCCTCTTGCGTTCGTTCGTGTTCTCTATCAGTATCTGAAAAATCACTCCTTGTGATCTGCTATCGCGTGCACCACGATGGCGTCAATAGGGCCATGGGGGATCATTCCTGGCCAGATTCATCTACTGCGGGGTTGAACGATGCGCGAGTCGGTTCAAGCTGAGGTCATGATGAGCTTCCTCGTCTCCGAGGAGCTCTCATTCCGTATCCCGGTGGAGCTCCGGTACGAAGTGTGCGATCCGTACGCGATCCGGATGACCTTCCATCTGCCCGGCGACGCCCCCGTCACCTGGGCCTTCGGCCGTGAGCTGCTGCTCGACGGCCTCAACAGCCCCAGTGGTGACGGCGATGTCCACATTGCGCCGACCGAGCCGGAAGGGCTGTGCGATGTCCACATCCGGCTGCAGGTGGGCGCCGACCGTGCGCTCTTCCGGGCGGGCACGGCACCTCTTGTCGCCTTCCTCGACCGTACGGACAAGCTGGTGCCCCTCGGACAGGAGTGCACGCTGGGTGACTTCGACGGCAACTTGGAGGAGGCGCTGGGGCGCATTCTGGCCGAAGAGCAGAACGCGGGCTGAAGCGGTCCGCGGCCCGGAGGGCGCCTTGCCACTCGAACACGACACCTGCCGATCGGGTGAATCACGCTGTGTGCTCCGGTCACGACCGCGCCCGCCGTCGTCGGCCCCGGCCGCTCCGCACGGGTGCCGAAGCCCCGGCTTCCGCGCCGACCCCCGTGCGGTCCGCGGAGACGACCAGCGCCGCGAGCGCTGTCGTCACCGGCACCGAGGCGACCAGTCCGATCGAGCCGACGAGGGTGCGCACGATCTCCTCCGCCACCAGCTCGCTGTTGGCGACCGTCCCCACACTGCTCTGCGCGACCGTGAAGAGCAGCAGGAGAGGCAGCGCGGCGCCCGCATAGGCGAGTACCAGGGTATTGACCACGGAGGCGATGTGATCGCGGCCGATTCTGATCCCTGCCCGGTAGAGCTGCTTCGCACTCATGGTGGGGTTCGCCCGGCGCAGCTCCCACACCGCCGAGGTCTGGGTGACCGTGACGTCGTCGAGCACTCCCAGGGAGCCGATGATGACGCCGGCCAGCAGCAGTCCGCTCATGTCGATGTGCGGATACAGGCCGTGGATGAGGCCGGTGTTGTCGTCGGTGTTCCCGCTCAGGCTCGCCCAGCCGATGAAGAGCGAGCCGAGCAGCCCGATCAGGAGCAGTGAGATCAGGGTGCCGATGACGGCGACGGAGGTCCGGGCGGTCGGCCCGTGGCAGATGTAGAGCGCGATCAGCATGATCGCTCCGGCCCCGACGACCGCCACCAGCAGCGGATTCGAGCCCTGCAGTATGGCCGGAAGGATGAACAGGGTCAGTACGGCGAATGACAGGGCGAGCGCCACCAGGGCCATGACCCCGCGCATTCTGCCCACGAGGACCACCGCGAGGGCGAAGATCCCGGCCAGCAGATACAAGGGGAACTTCCGGTTCACGTCCGTCACGGAGTACTGGAGGTCATGGGGCGCGTCGGGGGCGTACGCCACCACCACCCCCTGGCCCTCCCGCAGTTGCCTCGGTGCGTCCGGCTGCACGACCTCGACGAACCGGCGCCCCGTGTCGGGGCCGCTGGTGACCTCGACGGTGGCCTTCTCGCAGACGGCGCCGGACGCCGGCCGCCCCTCGGGGGGTTGGGTCTCGCCGCTGACGGGAAGCTGGGCGGCGTTCACATCCTTGCAGTCGACCTCGACGACGCTCACCACCTTTCCCTGCTGGGTCTGCCGGTCGAAGCCGACACCGGTCCGTTCGTGCGCCGGCGCACCACCCGGCCAGAGCGCCACGAGACCGACGAGTACGGCGGTCGCGAAGGGGATCAGTACGGCGGCGATCACCTTGCGCAGATGGGCGGAGACGGGTGCGGCCGGGCCATGGCTGTGCGTGTGCTGATGGCCCTGCGGTTCTGGGTCGTGATGAGGGGGCGTCACCGGCCGATCATCGCAAGAAGGAAGGGGCCCTCTGTTCAGGTCGCCCGTCCGGGGGCTAGCGTGGTGGCACCTTTGCACACGCGGGAGCTCGGAGCACCGGGCTGAGAGGGCGCTGACCGCCGTACGACCGTACGGGAGACGCTGCGCCGACCGCCGAACCTGTTACCGGGTAATGCCGGCGTAGGGAGTAGGTCTCATGACCACATCGGACACACGCACGCCTGCCTTCGATCAGAGCGACGAGGCCGGGAAGTCCATCGGCTGGCACAAGGGATACGTCCAGGGGCCGCGCCCCGACCTCCGGGTGCCGGTCCGCCAGGTGCACCTGACCAACGGCAAGGACGTGACGCTGTACGACACGTCCGGGCCCTACACCGACCCCGCGGCCGAGACGGACGTCCGGCGCGGTCTCGCACCGCTCCGGGAGAACTGGATCATCGCCCGCAGCGATACCGAGGAGTACGCGGGCCGCCCCGCCCGCCCCGAGGACGACGGGCTCAGGCACACCTCGCCGAGGGGCGGGCTGCGCAATCTGGACGCGGTGTTCCCCGGTCGGCCGCGCCGCCCGCGGCGGAGCCGGGACGGCCGGCCCGTCACCCAGCTCGCGTACGCCCGCAGGGGAGAGATCACCCCGGAGATGGAGTACGTCGCCGTCCGCGAGAACGTGGCGGCGGAGGTGGTGCGCGAGGAGATCGCGGCCGGCCGCGCGGTGCTGCCCGCCAACGTCAACCACCCGGAGACCGAGCCGATGATCATCGGCAAGCGGTTCCTGGTGAAGGTCAATGCCAACATCGGCAACTCCGCGGTGACGTCCTCCATCGAGGAGGAGGTGGACAAGATGACGTGGGCGACCCGGTGGGGCGCGGACACGGTCATGGACCTTTCCACCGGCCGCAACATCCACACCACCCGTGAGTGGGTTCTTCGCAATTCACCCGTACCGATCGGAACCGTCCCTCTCTACCAGGCCCTTGAGAAGGTCGACGGGCGGGCCGAGGAACTGACCTGGGAGATCTACAAGGACACCGTCATCGAGCAGGCCGAGCAGGGCGTGGACTACATGACGGTGCACGCCGGCGTACGCCTGCCGTACGTGCCGCTGACCGCCCGGCGCAAGACCGGAATCGTCTCCCGGGGCGGCTCGATCATGGCGGCGTGGTGCCTGGCGCACCACAAGGAGTCGTTCCTGTACGAGCACTTCGAGGAGCTCTGCGAGATCCTCGCCGCGTACGACGTGACGTACTCACTGGGCGACGGGCTGCGCCCAGGGTCGATCGCGGACGCCAACGACGAGGCCCAGTTCGCCGAACTGCGCACATTGGGCGAACTGAACACGGTCGCCAAGCGGTTCGGCGTGCAGACCATGATCGAGGGGCCGGGACATGTCCCGATGCACAAGATCAAGGAGAACATCGACCTTCAGCAGGAGATCTGCGAGGAGGCGCCGTTCTACACGCTCGGCCCGCTGACCACCGACATCGCGCCGGCGTACGACCACATCACCTCGGGCATCGGAGCCGCGATGATCGCCTGGTGGGGCACGGCGATGCTCTGCTACGTGACGCCCAAGGAGCACCTGGGGCTGCCGAACCGGGACGATGTGAAGACCGGGGTCATCACGTACAAGATCGCGGCCCATGCCGCCGATCTGGCCAAGGGGCATCCGGGCGCGCAGGAGTGGGACGACGCGCTCTCCGATGCTCGGTTCGAATTCCGCTGGGAGGACCAGTTCAACCTGGCGCTCGACCCGGACACGGCGCGGGAGTTCCACGACGAGACCCTGCCGGCCGAGCCCGCGAAGACGGCGCACTTCTGCTCGATGTGCGGTCCGAAGTTCTGTTCGATGAAGATCAGTCACAGCATCACCGAGCAGTTCGGCGGCGCGGACGGCACGGAGGCGACGGCCGAGGAGGTCGCCGAAGGGATGCTCCGCAAGTCGCGTGAATTCGCGGCGGGCGGGAACCGTGTCTATCTGCCGCTGGCCGACTGACCCGGCACGGACCGGTCGCGCACGGCTCCGGCGCCTTCCGCCGGGGCCGTGGCGGTCAGTCCAGCTCGTGCTCGGGACCGCCGAAGTCGGGGCTGGTGAAGTCCGGGCTGCTGTACGTGGGGCGGGGCGCTGCCGCCGGGCCCTCGGCCGGGCCGGCGAAGTCGGGCCTGCTGTAGCCGATCTTGGGGAGGCGGCCCGTCGGGCGCTGCGGGGCGGGGAGCGCGGGGCCGGTGCCGGGTTCGGTGAGGGCGTCGCGCAGGAAGGGCACGATGCCCCGCTCCAGCAGCGCCTGCCGCCAGGCGTCCTTGGCGAGGGTCACCTCGTCGGGCAGTTGCTCGCGGGCTTCCCTGGCCGGCAGGGACGTCGAGCCGTTGCGCAGGGCGGCGATGAGCAGGCCGATGGCCGCGACGAGGATGGCGGCGGCCGTGACGGCGGCGAAGAACCAGCCCGCGTCCACCATGGGGCCGGCGAACGCCGGTGGTGGTTCCAGCATCTTCAGGAGGTAGCCGGCCAGCAGGAATATGGCCGCCGCCGTGCCCGCCAGCATCGGCGCCAGGACGGTGACGACCGCTCCTATGCCGGCCCCCGACTGGCCGAGGCCGTCCGGGGCTGTGCCGGAAGCCGCGTCCCGGGCGGAGGCGCGTGCTTCGTCGCGGGCCTTCACGTACTGCTCGTACTCGGCGGTGGCCGTGGCGGTGATCAGGGCGACGGCGGCCAGCGCCATGGTGCGCAGCTGGGCGGCGTTGAGGCGTTCGCCGACGGCGGCCAGCTCCGGTCGTTCGTGTGCGTGACGCAGTGCGTCGTCGAGGAGCCGTTCGTACTCGGGCCGGTCCTCGGTCAGCAGGTGCGGAGCGCTGTTCATCTGCATCCCCCGATGCTCCGTCGGGCCTGTGTGCCCGCTGGGTCCGGGCAGTTCGGGCGGAAACGGAGGAGAGCCTGCTACTGATACGCCGATGGTAGAGCGCGCACGGCACGGGGTGACAGAGGGTTTACGGAAATAGCCCCCGTACTCGGCGTGGTCGGCCCGGGACGCGTCTTCCCCGCAGGGCGTCAGTCATGCAGGGGGAGTTGGACGACCAGTAGCTTTCCGGCCATGGTCACCCCGCCGTCCATGGCGATGGCGAGCCCGTCCGCGTACACATGCGGCCCGTCGACCTGCGGCCCGGCGCCGTCCTCGCCGTCCTCGGAGCCGACCTCGCCGGTCAGGTACGGGATGGGGCTGTGACCATGGACGACGCGCCGGCCGCCGTAGGCCGCCATCAGCTCCTGGACGGCTTGGGCGCCCGAGTCGTCGCGGAAGGCGAACCGCTTGGTGAGCTTGCGGAACAGGTCCCAGCACTCGTCGGCGTCGTTACGCGTGAGGATGGCGTGCACCGTGTCGTTGACGTCCTCGATGGTGGAGCCGTAGTCGAGGTACGCCGTGGTGTCCGAGTGCATCAGGAGGTGCCCGTCCTCCTCGACGACGGCGTCGAGCCGGGACATCCACTGGAGATGGACGTCCTGGAGGCGCTCCATGTCCGTCTTCTGCCCGCCGTTGAGCAGCCAGGCGGCCTGGAAGGTGGCGGTTCCCGCGCCGGAGTTCACCGGGGTGTCGCCGAACCGCTTGGCGCCGATGAGCAGCAGTTCGTGGTTGCCCATCAGGGCCTTGCAGTAGCCGCCGGCGGCCGCCGCCTCGGCGGAGAGCCGCATGACGAGGTCGATGACGCCGATGCCGTCGGGGCCCCGGTCGGTGAAGTCGCCGAGGAACCAGAGGCGCGCGTTGCCCGCCGCCCATCGGCCTTCGGAGTCGATCAGGCCCTGCTCGGCGAGGGCGGCGAGCAGCTCGTCCAGGTAGCCGTGGACGTCACCGACCACGTAGAGGGGGCCGAGGCCCGGATCGGCGGCGGGGCGCGGTTCGGGCACGGGCTGCACCTGGGCGGGTTTGTCGACGCTGATGACGGGAAGATCGCGCGCCGTCGGGGTGTACCCCTCCGGCGTCTCGCCCTCGGGGAAGGCGTTCCCCGGGTGCGGAGACGCGGGCGGTGCGGGGGACTGCGCATAGGGCGGCACGCGGAAGTCACGCAACGTCGCCGTCCGCACCACGGGTTCCTGACCGGCCCCCTGTGTCATCGACCCCTCCACACCACCGTCGCGCCGCCGTACACCTGACGGGCCCTGCTGGTCGGGTTGGTCCGCGGTGTCGTGCGCCCATCATAGGAATGCAGATCGTGCTCTGGGACGCACCCGGGGTGGTGAATCCTTCCGGATGCCAGGTTCGTCGGTCGATTGGTCCCAATTGGGATGATCAGTCCCCTGCCGGGGAACGCGGCGCACTGACCGTGGTGCGGGGCGGGCGGCGTTGCGAGGACGTCCGGACGATGAGCTCCGTCGGCACCACCCGTTCCACCGGACCGTCCTGGTCGATGCCCTCGATGGCGTCGATGAGCAGCTGGACGACCGCCGTGCCGATCCTCCGCGGCTTCAGCGAGAGCGTCGTGATGGGCGGTTCGGTCGTCGCGTACACCGTGGATTCGCTGCAGCAGACGAGGAGCAGGTCCTCCGGAACGCGCAGGCCGTAGCGGCGGGCGGCCGCCAGCAGATCCGTGCCGTTGGGGTCGAAGAGCCCGTAGACGGCGTCGGGGCGGTCCGGACGGGCCAGCAGCCGGTCGGCGGCCACCGCTCCCGCGCACGGGTCGTGGGCGGGATAGGACTCGTAGACCGGATCCTGGCCCACGCGCTCGCACCAGTGCAGGTAGGCGGTGGTGGAGAGCCGGGTGTACGTGTCGGTGGTGGTGCCGGTGAGCAGGCCGATGCGGCGGGCCCCGGCGGCGGCGAGATGGTCGAGGAGGTCGAGCACGGCGGCCCGGTGGTCGTTGTCCACCCAGGCGGTGACGGGCAGCGACCCGGCGGGGCGGCCGTCGGAGACGACGGGCAGCCCCTGGCGGACCAGTTCGGAGACGACCGGGTCCTGGTCCGACGGATCGATGACGACGGTGCCGTCGAGTGCCACGTTGGACCAGACGTCGTGGCGCGAAGTGGCCGGCAGGATGACCAGGGCGTAGCCGCGGGCGAGGGCCGCGGAGGTGGCCGCCCTCGCCATTTCCGCGAAGTACGCGAACTCGGTGAAGGTGAAAGGTTCATCCCCGTACGTCGTCACGGTCAGGCCGATGAGGCCGGACTTGCCGGTACGGAGCGTGCGGGCCGCCGCGGAAGGGCGATAGCCCAGGCGCTCTGCGACCTCGCGGACATGGCGGCGGGTGGCGTCCGGGAGCCTGCCCTTGCCGTTGAGCGCGTCGGAGACGGTCGTGATGGAGACGCCGGCTGCGGCGGCCACATCCCGGATTCCGGCACGTCCCTGCCTGCCGCCGCGCCGGGGGGTCTCCGTCCGGCTCACCTGGTGCTTCCCTGCTGCTGTCATGGCGAGCCGATAGTAGGGGGCGGGCGGGGAATTGGCCCGGTCGCATATTCACGCGTTGACAGGCACGTTTCTGCAAGGTCATTGGGCGCCAAACGCCTTGTGAAGCAAGGCTGTTGGTGGGGCCTACCGTCATGTGTCATGTGTCCGACCGGATGGACCTGCCGGGGGGCAGAGGTCTCGAGGAGGTCTCAACTCACCTTTTCGAGGGACGCGCGCCACGGAGTGAGCCACCGGCGCGCGCCACTGCCGGTCACGCTCCCCCTCATTCCGGGGTTCACCGGACGAATCCGCTGTCCACCCGTTCGCAGCGGCGCTCAATCCTCATAAGGTGAGCAGTATTGATGTGTACGGATGGTCGAGGAGGACCCGCGGTGAGCGAGACGAGCCCCAAGCTGCGCGCCGAGCTGGATGGCGTTCCCGCCTATGTTCCGGGCAAACCGGCATCGGCGGACGGACCGGCCGCCTTCAAGCTCTCCTCCAACGAGAACCCGTATCCGCCGCTTCCGGGGGTGATGGAGAGCGCGCTCGCGGCCGCTGAGCACTTCAACCGCTACCCGGACATGGCCTGCACCGGTCTGATGAACGAGCTGTCCGACCGGTTCGGCGTGCCCGTGTCGCATCTGGCCACCGGCACCGGTTCGGTCGGCGTGGCCCAGCAGCTGTTGCAGGCGACCTCCGGCCCGGGCGACGAGGTGATCTACGCCTGGCGTTCCTTCGAGGCGTACCCGATCATCACGCAGGTCAGCGGCGCGACCTCGGTCAAGGTGCCGCTGACCGACGGTGAAGTGCACGACCTGGACGCGATGGCGGAGGCGATCACCGACCGGACGCGGCTGATCTTCGTCTGCAACCCGAACAACCCGACCGGCACCGTCGTGCGCAGGGCCGAGCTGGAACGATTCCTCGACCGGGTGCCGGGCGATGTGCTCGTGGTGCTGGACGAGGCGTACAAGGAGTTCATCCGGGACACCGAGGTCCCCGACGGCATTGAGATCTACCGGGACCGCCCCAACGTGGCGGTGCTGCGGACGTTCTCCAAGGCGTACGGGCTCGCGGGGCTGCGGGTCGGCTTCGCGGTGGCCCATGAGCCGGTGGCGGCCGCGCTGCGCAAGACGGCGGTGCCGTTCGGCGTCAGCCAGCTCGCCCAGGACGCGGCGGTGGCCTCGCTGCGCGCCGAGGACGAGCTGCTCGGCCGGGTCGGCTCGCTGGTGTGCGAGCGGGACCGGGTCTCCGAGGCTCTGGCGCGGCAGGGCTGGACGGTGCCCGCGTCGCAGGCGAACTTCGTCTGGCTGCGGCTGGGCGACCGCACTCTGGACTTCGCGGCGGCCTGCGAGAAGGCCGGTGTGGTGGTCCGGCCGTTCGCGGGCGAGGGTGTGCGCGTGACGATCGGTGAGAGCGAGGCGAACGACCTGTTCCTGAAGGTGACGGAGTCGTTCCGCCAGGAGCTGTAGCCGGCACCGTCCGGCGACCGGGCCCCGTATCTCGTGAGAGGTGCGGGGCCCTTTCGTATGCCCGGCGCGAGGCCGGCAGGTGACAGGGGACCCCCGGGCGAAGGCCCCGAAAGTGTGTGCGCCATAATTGCTTGTGAATGTGAACGCGTTCACAAGCGTGTCCTGCTTCCTCCCGTGATCCCTCGGATTTCACGGACAAATCGCCGCTGCGGCGGCGGTGACGTAAGGAGAAGACGACGTGGAGCTAGCTCTGGCGCCGGAGACCCTGGCGCGATGGCAGTTCGGTACGACGACCGTCTACCACTTCCTCTTCGTTCCTCTGACGATCTCTCTCGCGGCGCTCACCGCCGGCCTGCAGACCGCCTGGGTGCGAACGAACAAGGAGAAGTACCTCAGGGCCACCAAGTTCTGGGGAAAGCTCTTCCTGATCAACATCGCCATGGGTGTCGTCACCGGCATCGTCCAGGAGTTCCAGTTCGGGATGAACTGGTCCGACTACTCGCGGTTCGTCGGAGACATCTTCGGGGCTCCGCTCGCGTTCGAGGCCCTGATCGCGTTCTTCTTCGAATCCACCTTCATCGGCCTGTGGATCTTCGGCTGGGACAAGCTTCCGAAGAAGATCCACCTCGCCTGCATCTGGATGGTGTCCCTCGGCACCGTCCTCTCCGCCTACTTCATCCTGGCGGCCAACTCCTGGATGCAGCACCCGGTCGGCTACCGCATCAACAAGGAACGCGGACGTGCCGAGCTCACCGACTTCTGGCACGTGCTCACGCAGAACACCGCGCTGACCCAGTTCTTCCACACCATCACGGCCGCCTTCCTCGTCGGTGGCGCGTTCATGGTCGGCATCGCGGCCTTCCACCTGGCCCGCAAGAAGCACATCCCGGTGATGCGGACCTCGCTGCGGCTGGGCCTGATCACCGTGGTGATCTCCGGCCTGCTCACCGCCGTCAGCGGTGACCAGCTCGGCAAGGTGATGTTCAAGCAGCAGCCGATGAAGATGGCGGCGGCCGAGGCGCTGTGGGACGGGCAGCACGCCGCGCCCTTCTCGATCTTCGCCTACGGAGACGTCAGCAAGGGCCACAACTCGGTCGAGATATCCGTACCCGGGGTGCTGTCCTTCCTCGCCGACGACGACTTCCACTCGTACGTGCCGGGCATCAACGACATCAACAAGGCGGAGCAGGAACGCTTTGGGCCTGGTGACTACCGGCCCAACATCCCGGTCGCCTTCTGGAGCTTCCGGTGGATGATCGGCTTCGGCATGGCCTCGTTCGGCCTCGGCATCCTCGGCCTGTGGCTCACCCGGAAGAAGTTCATGCTGCCCGAGGCGATGCGCACGGGTGAGGACGAGGTGCCGCATCTGGTCCTCTTCAAGACGAAGGCTCTGAGCCCGCGCCTCACCCGGTGCTACTGGATCGTCGCCCTGTGGACCCTGCTCTTCCCGCTGATCGCCAACTCCTGGGGCTGGATCTTCACCGAGATGGGCCGGCAGCCCTGGGTCGTCTACGGCGTCCTCCGAACCCGTGACGCCGTCTCCCCCGGTGTCTCCCAGGGCGAGGTGCTGACCTCGCTGATCGTCTTCACCGTGCTGTACGCGGTGCTCGCCGTCATCGAGGTCCGGCTCCTCCTGAAGTACATCAAGGCCGGACCGCCGGAGCTCACGGACGACGACCTCAACCCGCCCACCCGGATCGGCGGCGACCACGAAGACGCCGACCGGCCCATGGCCTTCTCCTACTGAGAGCGGGAGCCGAGAAATGGAACTCCACGACGTCTGGTTCGTGCTCATCGCCGTCCTGTGGACCGGCTACTTCTTCCTGGAGGGCTTCGACTTCGGGATCGGCGTCCTGACCAAGCTGCTGGCCCGGGACCGCAAGGAACGGCGGGTCCTGATCAACACCATCGGCCCGGTCTGGGACGGCAATGAGGTCTGGCTGCTCAGCGCCGGCGGAGCGACCTTCGCCGCGTTCCCCGAGTGGTACGCCACCCTGTTCTCCGGCTTCTACCTGCCGCTGCTTCTCATCCTGCTCTGCCTGATCGTGCGCGGCGTCGCCTTCGAATACCGGGCGAAGCGGCCCGAGGAGAAGTGGCAGACGAACTGGGAGCACGCGATCTTCTGGGCCTCGCTGATACCCGCCGTGCTGTGGGGCGTGGCCTTCGGCAACATCGTGCGCGGCGTGAAGATCGACGCGCACATGGAGTACACGGGCAGCGTCCTGGACCTGCTGAACCCCTACGCGCTCCTCGGCGGTCTGGTCACCCTCACCCTCTTCACCTTCCACGGCGCGGTGTTCGCCGGGCTGAAGACGGTCGGTGACATCCGGGCCCGGGCGCGCGGGCTGGCGCTGAAGCTGGGCGCCGTCACGGCCGTGCTCGCGCTCGCCTTCCTCGTCTGGACCCAGAACGACAACGGGGACGGGCGGAGCCTGATCGCGATGGTCGTCGCCGCGGCGGCGCTGGTCGGCGCGATAGCGATGATCGCGGCCGGCCGTGAGGGGTGGTCGTTCGCGCTCTCCGGTGTGGCCATCGCGGCGACGGTCGCGATGTTGTTCCTGACGCTCTTCCCGAACGTCATGCCGTCCTCGCTGAACGACGCCTGGAGCCTCACGGTGACCAACGCCTCGTCCAGCCCCTACACGCTGAAGATCATGACCTGGTGCGCCGGCATCGCCACCCCGGTCGTACTGCTCTACCAGGGGTGGACGTACTGGGTGTTTCGCAAGCGGATCGGCACCCAGCACATCGCCGAAGCGCACTGACGCAGTGAGTCCGCTGACCGAGCCGAGCCGCAAGGGATGTTTCACGTGAAACCGATCGACCCGCGCCTGCTCCGCCACGCCCGCGCCACACGCCTGTTCATGGTGGCCGTGGTGGTTCTCGGCCTGGCCGGGGCGGCGCTGGTCATCGCGCAGGCCATGCTCATCGCCGAGATCGTGGTGGGCGGCTTCGAGGACGGGCTCACAACGGGCGGGCTGCGCACCCCGCTCCTGCTGCTCGCGGCGGTCGCGCTCGGGCGGGCCCTGGTCGCCTGGCTCACCGAGCTGGCCGCCCACCGGGCCGGTGCGGCCGTCAAGTCCGAACTGCGTCGGCGGTTGCTCGACCGGGCCGCGGAGCTGGGGCCGGACTGGCTGGGCGGGCAGCGCACCGGCTCGCTGGTGACCCTGGCCACCCGGGGGATCGACGCGCTGGACGACTACTTCGCGCGGTATCTGCCGCAGTTGGGTCTCGCGGTGGTCGTACCGGCGGCCGTGCTGGCCAGGGTTGTCACCGAGGACTGGGTATCGGCGGCGATCATCGTGGTCACGCTGCCGCTCATCCCGCTCTTCATGATCCTGATCGGCTGGGCTACCCAGTCGCGCATGGACCGTCAGTGGCAGCTGCTCTCCCGGCTCTCCGGTCACTTCCTCGATGTGGTGGCCGGGCTGCCGACGCTGAAGGTGTTCGGCCGGGCGAAGGCCCAGGCCGAATCCATCCGCCGGATCACTTCGCAGTACCGCCAGGCAACCCTGCGCACCCTGCGGATCGCCTTCCTGTCGTCCTTCGCCCTCGAACTCCTCGCCACCCTCTCGGTGGCGCTCGTCGCGGTCACCATCGGCATGCGGCTCGTGCACGGTGAACTCGACCTCTACACCGGGCTGCTGGTGCTGATCCTCGCGCCCGAGGCATACCTGCCCATCCGACAGGTGGGGGCGCAGTTCCACGCGGCCGCCGAGGGTCTTTCGGCAGCGGAAGAGGTCTTCGCGGTCCTGGAGACGGAACCCCGACCGAGCGGTACGGGGGAAGTCCCCGCATCGCTGCGGCTGGAGCTGGAGGGGGTGACGGTGCGGCACGAGGGGCGCTCCGAGCCCTCGCTCGCCACCACCTGGCTCACCGTCGAGGAGGGGGAGACAGTTGCGCTGGTCGGCCCGAGCGGTGTCGGCAAGTCCACCCTGCTGAACGTGGTGCTGGGCTTCACGGCCCCCGACGAGGGCAGGGTGCGGGTCGACTCCACCGATCTGGCGGACGTCTCCCTCGAATGCTGGCGGGAGCGCATCGCCTGGGTGCCGCAGCGCCCCCATCTCTTCGCGGGCACCATCGCGGAGAACGTGAGGCTCGCCCGGCCCGCCGCCGACGACAGCGCGGTGACGGCGGCGCTGCGCGACGCGGGGGCCTACGAGTTCGTACGAGCGCTCCCGGACGGCGACCGCACGGTGCTCGGTGAGGACGGCGCCGGCCTCTCCGCGGGTCAGCGGCAGCGGATCGCGCTCGCCCGGGCTTTCCTCGCCGACCGGCCGGTGCTGCTCCTCGACGAGCCGACGGCGAGCCTGGACGGTGAGACGGAGGCGGGCATCGTCGAGGCCGTACGGAGGCTGGCCGCGGGCCGGACCGTGCTGCTGGTGGTGCACCGGCCGGCGCTGCTGTCGGTCGCGGACCGGGTGGTGACGCTGACGGCACCGGCCGCCCTCGCGTCGGAAGCCCCTGTTGCGCTGCCGAGCCCTGCGAGCGTGCCGAGTCCTGCGAGCGTGCCGAGTCCCGCGAGCGTGCCCAGCCGCGCGAGTGCGCCCAGTTCCGCGAGCCTGCCCAGCGACGTCCTGCCGATCGAGCCGGCGCCCGCAGCCGAAGCACCCGCGGAGACCTCGTCGGCGCGCAGGCACGTGCTGACCCGGGTCCGGGACGCCGCAGGCGCCCAACGCGCCCGGTTCGGGCTCGCGCTGCTGCTGGGGAGCCTCGCCCTGGGGTCCGCCGTCGGGCTCATGGCGGTCTCCGGCTGGCTGATATCCCGGGCGTCCGAGCAGCCGCCCGTCCTCTATCTGATGGTCGCGGTGACGGCCACCCGTGCCTTCGGTATCGGCCGGGCGGTCTTCCGTTACGCCGAGCGCCTCGTCTCGCACGACGCGGTCCTGCGGATGCTCGCCGAACTGCGCGTCGCCGTGTACCGCGGCCTGGAGCGCATCGCGCCGGGCGGCCTGCGCGGCGCCCGGCGCGGGGATCTGCTCTCGCGGCTGGTGGCGGACGTGGACGCGCTCCAGGACTACTGGCTGCGGTGGCTGCTGCCCGTCGGCACCGCCGTCCTCGTGGGCGCCGCGACCGTCGGCTTCACCGGCTGGCTGCTCCCCCAGGCGGGTCTGGTCCTGGCTGTGGGGCTGCTGTTGGCGGGCGTCGGGGTCCCGCTCGTCAGCGGTGCCTGCGCGCGGCGTGCGGAAGGGAGGCTGGCCCCCGCCCGTGCCGATCTGGCCATCCGGATCACCGATCTGCTGGGCGGAACGGCGGAGCTGACCGTGGCGGGCGCTCTGCCGGGACGTGCGGCCCGCACCCGCGCGGCCGATGCCGTCCTCACCCGGATCGCGTCGCGTGCGGCGACCGCGACCGCGCTCGGGGGCGGCCTCACCGCTCTGATCGCCGGCCTGACCGTGGTGGCCGCCGCCCTGGTCGCGCTTCCGGCGGTGGCGGACGGCCGGCTCGCCGGTGTGGAACTCGCCGTCGTCGTCCTCACCCCACTGGCCGCCTTCGAGGCCGTGACCGGTCTGCCGCTCGCCGCCCAGTACCGCCAGCGGGTCAGGCGGAGCGCGGAGCGCGTGTACGAGGTGCTGGACGCCCCCGTGCCCGTTCAGGAGCCCGAAGCACCGGCCGCGACGCCGACGAGCCCGTTCCCGCTGGAGGTGCGCGGGCTGTCGGCGCGGTACGCGGACATGGCCCACGACGCGCTCGCCTCCGTGGACCTCACGCTTGAGGCGGGCCGCCGGATCGCCGTCGTGGGACCCTCCGGGTCCGGCAAGACCACGCTGGCCCAGGTGCTGCTGCGCTTCCTGGACGCGCGGGCGGGCACCTACCGGCTCGGCGGCGTGGACGCCTCGGCGCTGGACGGGGACACCGTGCGGAGGTCCGTCGGGCTGTGCGCCCAGGACGCCCACATCTTCGACAGCTCGCTGCGGGAGAACCTGCGGCTCGCCCGCCCCGCCGCGACCGAGCCGGAACTGCGCGACGCCCTGGCCCGGGCCCGCCTGCTCGACTGGGCGGACGGACTGCCGGACGGGCTGGACACCCTTGTCGGGGAGCACGGCACCCGCCTCTCCGGCGGACAGCGTCAGCGGCTCGCGCTGGCCCGGGCCCTGCTCGCCGACTTCCCCGTCCTCGTGCTGGACGAGCCCGCCGAGCACCTGGACCTGCCGACCGCGGACGCCCTGACGGCGGACCTGCTGGCGGCGACCCTGGGGCGTACGACGGTCCTGATCACGCACCGGCTCGCCGGTCTCGACGCCGTGGACGAGGTGGTGGTCCTGGAGGCGGGCGGGATCGTGCAGCGGGGCCCTTACGACGTACTGGCCTCGGTCGACGGGCCGCTGCGCCGGATGCTGGCCCGGGAGCGTGAGAGCGTCGCCGGGCAACCGGAAGCGGTTGCGGGGGCCCGCTCCTAGGAATCGCCCGGCCATGGGCCTCCGCTTCCGGGCGGAGTGCGCTCGATTCCGACTTTCCAGGGCAAATGTGACTAATTAGGCTCGCGGTATGTCTGAGGAGGATCCCGCCAGGAGCCTGCAGGGCCTGTCCACCGAGCTCACCGCCCAGGTGCCGCGCCTGCTGGAAGCCATGCGCTCCGTGGGGACGGGCCTCGAACTGCATTCCACGCTCGACCGGATCTGCGAGACGGCGGCGGAGCTGGCCCACGCCCGCTACGCCGCGATCGGAGTGGTGGACGAGGAGGGTGAAGGGCTCTCCGACTTCGTCACCTATGGGGTCCCCGACCCGGTGGCGCACGAGATCGGCCGACGGCCCGACGGGCAGCGGGGGCTGCTCGGCGCCCTCATCCACGACCCCCGCCCACTGCGCCTCGCGGACCTGACCACCGATCCGAGGTTCGCCGGATTTCCGCCCGGCCATCCGCTGATGCGCACGTTCCTCGGCGTTCCGATCAGGGTCCAGGGCGAAATCTTCGGCAATCTGTATCTCGCCGAGAAGGACGGCGGCGGCGAGTTCAGCGACTACGACCTGCACCTGGTGCGGGTACTGGCGACGGAGGCCGGGATCGCCATCGGCAACGCGCGGCTGTACGAGGCGGCCCGGCAGCGCGAGCGGTGGATCGACGGCTCGGTCGCCGTGACGACCGCGCTCCTCTCCGGCAGCGACGCCGACGACGCGCTCGCGGTCGTCGCGGAGCAGGCCCGCCGTCTCGCGGGTGCCGCCGCCGGCATCGTGCTGCTGCCCAGCGAGGGCGGCGGCCTGGAGATCGTCGCCGTCTCGGCGGACGATCCGACCGATTCGCTCGGGGTGATCATTCCGGCCCAGAGCCCTGTGGTGGGCATGCTCCTGAGCGGCGAGGCGGTTTTCGTGGACGACTCGGCCACCGATACCCGCCTGATCACCAGGCTGGCGGATCCGTTCGGGCCGAGCATGCTGCTGCCTCTGCACAGCGGGGGCCGGGTGCTGGGCGCGCTGGCCATGCCCAGGGCCAGGGGCGACCGGCCCTTCACGGAGACGGAACGGACGCTGGCCACCCAGTTCGCCTCTCAGGCCGCGCTGGCCCTGATGATGGCCGACGCCCAGCGCGACCGGGAACGCCTCGCGGTCTACGAGGACCGCGACCGCATCGCCCGCGACCTGCACGATCTGGTCATCCAGCGGCTGTTCGCGACCGGGATGATGCTGGAAAGCGCGCAGCGGCGGTCGGACGTGCCGGAGGTGCGGACCGGGGTCGGCCGGGCGGTGGACGAGCTGGACGTGACCATCCAGGAGATCAGGACCGCGATCTTCGCGCTCCAGCAGGAACCGGCGGAGGCGCCGTCCGGCCTGCGCACCCGGGTCCTGCGCGAGATCAACATGGCCGCCGTGCCCCTGGGGTTCAAGCCGTCCCACCGCTTCCTCGGGGCGGTCGACTCCCTGGTCGGCGAGCTGACGGCGAAGAACCTGATCGCGGCGCTGCGGGAGGCGCTGTCCAACGCCTTCCGGCACGCCGGCGCGGCGCGCATCGAGGTGGTCGTGGACGCGACCGTCACGCTGGACGACGGGCGGGACGCGGTGCGGCTCTCGGTAGCCGACGACGGGGTGGGCATGCCGGAGGGCGGGCGCCGCAGCGGACTGCGGAACCTGGCCCGGCGGGCGGAGTCGCTGGGCGGGGCCAGCTGGTTCGAGCAGGGGATCGGGGAGGGCGGCGGCGGTACGACGGTGGTGTGGCAGGCACCGCTGTGAACTGCTGCGAGGCTTCACGCGAGGCCGGGCCTCGGGCCCGGCCTCGATCGAGCCCCGGCCGGGCTCAACGTCCTGCGAGGCTTCCCGCTCGTTCGGCGAGGATGCGCTCGATGACCACGGCCACGCCGTCCTCGTTGTTGGTGACCGTACGGCCGGACGCGGCGGCAAGGGCGGCCGGGTGGGCGTTGCCCATGGCGTACGAGGTGCCGGCCCAGCTCAGCATCTCCACGTCGTTGGGCATGTCGCCGAAGGCGACGACCTCCGCGGCCGTGATGCCGCGCTCGGCGCAGCAGAGTTCCAGGGTGCTGGCCTTGGAGACGCCCGGCCCGCTGATCTCGATGAGCGCGGTGGGGCTGGACCGGGTGAAGGTGGCCCGCTCACCGGCGGCTGCCCGGGCCAGCGCCAGGAACTCGTCCGGGTCCAGCTCGCCGTGCCGGGCGAGCAGCTTCAGCACGGGCACGCCGTCGCCCGGGACCTCCTCGTGCAGCAGTTTCTCCGCGACCGCGACGGTGGCACCCGGGTCGAGGTGGAAGGGCGGATAGGCCGGCTCGTAGTGGATGCCGGTGGCCAGCTCGACGGCGAAGGACGTGCCGGGCGCGGCGCCGCGCAGCGTGTGGACGACATCGAGGGCCGTCTCGCGCTCGAGTCCCCGGACCTTCATCAGCCGTCCACCGGCATGCAGGTCGGCGACGGCCGCGCCGTTGGCGCAGATCGCCAGACCGTGTCCGTGGACGTGGGCGCTGACGACGTCCATCCAGCGGGCGGGGCGGCCGGTGACGAAGAAGACCTCGACCCCCGCCTCCTCGGCGGCGGCGAGCGCCCGGACGGTGCGGTCCGAGACGGTCTTGTCGTCGCGCAGAAGAGTGCCGTCCAGATCCGTGGCGATCAGCCGGGGAGCGACAGGCGCGGACTGCTCGATAACGGTGGTCACCCGTACATTCTCGCGCATGGGAACGCACGGGCGTGCGGAGGGTCGCACATTTGAGAGCCCGCGCCTCTGACCTCTAAACATTCCTCCGGCATATGTCCGAGTCGCCCCGGAGCCGTGAAGTGTCGCCCCGGAGTCGTGAGGTGAGGCCCCGGAGTCGTGAGGTGAGGACGGGGAAGACGGGCGGGATGGGAGAGATCCGGATCGGCACCTGTTCATGGACGGACAAGGCCCTGGTGGCCAGCGGCTGGTACCCCCGGGGCAGCCGCGACGCGGAGGGCCGGCTCCGGCACTACGCCGCGCGGTTCCCGGTGGCCGAGGTGGACTCCACGTACTACGGGCTGCCCAGCACCCGAAACAGCCACCTGTGGGCGGACCGCACCCCGGACGGCTTCCGGTTCGACGTGAAGGCGTTCTCCCTGTTCACCGGTCACCCGACCCGTCCGGAGGCACTCCCGGCTGACCTGCGCCCGGCCTTCCTGCGCGGGCGGGCCGGAGCCGATCCGGGTCTGCTGGACGAGGTGTGGCAGCGGTACAGCGCGGCACTCGAACCGCTGCGGGCCGCCGGCCGGCTGGGCACGCTGGTCTTCCAGTTCCCCGCCCGGCTCGTACCCGGGAGGCCGGCGGAGGAGTTCCTGCGGCGGTGCCGTGCGCGTGCGTCGGGATGGCCGGTGGCGGTGGAGTTCCGGCATCCGGGCTGGTGGCACGGGGACCGGGCGGATGCGACGGCCGCCCTGCTGACGGAGTTGGACGCGGCCGCCGTGGCCGTGGACATGGTCCAGACGCTGCCGGCCTCCGTGCCTCCCGTCGTGCGGGTCACCCACCCGGGGCTCGCCCTGGTGCGCCTGCACGGCCGGAACAGCGCCTGGGGAACCGGTACCAAGGAGGAGAGGTTCCGTCACGCGTATACGACCGAAGAGCTTTCCGAGTGGGTACCGCGCGTCCGCGAGATGGCCGAGCAGGCGCACGAGGTCCACGTGCTCTTCAACAACTGCTGCGGCGACGCCGCCGTCCGCTCGGCCCAGGCGATGCGGCACCTCCTCGCCCTCTCGTAGGGTCGCCCCATGCGACTGAGCACTGTGATTCTGCCGATCCACCGCTGGCACCAGGGCGGGCGCGAGCGCTGGCGGCGCGCCGAGGAGCTGGGATTCCACGCCGCCTACACCTATGACCACCTGTCCTGGAGGGCCTTCCGGGACAGCCCGTGGTTCGGGGCGCTGCCGACGCTCACGGCAGCCGCGGCAGCCACCGGCCGGCTCCGGCTCGGCACGCTCGTCACCTCGCCGAACTTCCGCCACCCGGTCACCCTGGCCAAGGAGCTGATCTCGCTCGACGACATCTCGGCGGGCCGGATCACGCTGGGCATCGGCGCGGGTGGCAACGGCTTCGACGCGACGACCCTGCTGCGGAGCGGGGAGATCCCGTGGACGCCGCGGCAGCGCGCCGACCGCTTCGGGGAGTTCGTCACCCTGCTGGACACCCTGTTGCGGGAGCCGGCCGACACGTCGTACGAGGGGGAGTTCTACGCGGCCACCGAGGCGCGGAACCTGCCCGGCTGTGTGCAGCGGCCCCGCGTGCCCTTCGCCGTCGCCGCCACGGGGCCGCGCGGTCTGGCGCTGGCCGCGCGCCACGGTCAGGCGTGGGTGACCACGGGGGATCCGAAGCTGTACGAGGCGGGCAGCGGTGCGCAGTCGGTCGAGGCCCTCGGCCGGCAGGTGGACGGGCTCGGGCGCGCGTGCGCTGAGGCCGGGCGGGACGTGGCTGAGCTGGAGAAGGTTTTGCTCACCGGATTCACGCCGGAGTTCAACCCGGGCCTCGCCGCGGGCGGAGGCCGGCCCTTCGACTCCGTCGACGCGTTCGTGGACTTCGCGGGCAGGCATGCGGAGCTGGGGTTCACAGAGATCGTCGTCCACGCGCCGGTGCCCGCCGACGGGCCGGGGTTCGACGCGGCGGTGCCGGACGAGAAGTTGTTCGAGGAGATCGCGACGCGGGGCGCGGCCCAGCTGGCCGGCTGACGGCGGGCCGGGGCCGTACGCGCTCGGGCCCGGGCTCAGCCCGGCAGGCGAAGGAACTCGGCGGGCACGGCATCCGTGAGCCACACCCCGTTGGCGCTGACCCAGAACGTGTGGCCCGCGCGGTGCATGGCGCCCGCGTCCACGGACAGCACGACGGGGCGCCCGCGCCTGGCCCCCACGCGGGCAGCGGTCTCGCGGTCGGGTGAGAGGTGGACGTGGGTACGGTTCATCGGGCGCAGCCCCTCGGTACGGATCGCGTCCAGGGACCGGCCGACCGTGCCGTGGTAGAGGTAAGCGGGCGGTTCGGCCGGCGGCAGCCCCAGGTCCACGGCCACGGTGTGGCCCTGGCTCGCCCGGATGCGGTCGGCGTCCACGGCGAAGCGCTGCTTGTCGTTGGAGGCGACCACGTGGTCGAGCTCCGCCCTGCTGATCGGAAAATGATGGCGAGCCGCCGCACTCAGCAGTTCCTCGATCGGCACCCAGCCGTGTGCGTCGAGCGCGAGGCCGATCCGTTCGGGCTGGTGCCGCAGGTGTTTGGAGAGGTATTTGGACACCTTGACGGTGCGTCTTTCGTCCATCGCTTCAGCGTGCCCCTGCCTCGTCCTCGATGCATCCCCATTTCGTTCGCGCTTCACCGGAACGATTTAAGGCCAGAGGTTTGATCGACAGTCAGTTCGACTTATCCACAGGCGAATTGCCGCCTCTGTGGACAACGGCCGTCCCACATAGGCGTTTTGCGTAAGTTGTCAGTTGTCGCGAAGGGGTGAGACAAGCGAGTCCAACGTCCGTTTGTTCACCTCTCGTTCGGTTGCCGCAGCGATGAAGGCGCCGACGCCGCTCGGACCAACCAGGCTGCCGACCGCCTCGATTGTTGAGGCCGGCAAGATCACGGATACCTCGCTCCGGGCAGCGGACTCCGCTTCGGCGGGCACATCGGCCGCGAGATGGACCTCAAGGTGCCGCGTCGCGAACATCCTCATCGCGCGGGCCAGTTCGATGTCCACGGTCTGTTGGGCGAGCGGCCTCAGGCGCCGCACCATCGACGCCGCGTCGTCGGCGTCCGCGTCACTCGGCGGCCGGTGGCCCAGGTACCGGGCGCAGATGTGCTCGGTCGTGAACTCCAGAAGGCGGCAGGCTATCTGTTCGACCTGGCCGCGAAGTTCCCTCAGCTGCGCGCCGATTGCGGACAGCGGGACGCCCACCGCGTACAACTCGACCGCGACCGCCAGTTCCTGGGGGCTCGGCACACCGAACTCGTCGCCGCTTCCCGGCAGGCGTTCGAGTACGCCGAGTTCGACCGCCTCGTCGATGACTCGGTCATCGGCCTCTCCCCCGAATCTCGCCATCAGTTGGGTGCGGGTGATGCGGCCGGCTCGCTCGTCGGTCCACGGGCCGTGCACCTCGGCGACGAGGCCCAGCACGCCCCCCAGCCCGCGCCCTGTGTCCCAGGCGTCCAGCAACTCCTTGATGCTGGCAAGGGTGTAGCCCCGGTCCAGCAGATCGGCGATCTGCCGGAGACGGATGAGGTGGGCGGATCCGTACACATTGGCCCGTCCCCGTCGCTCCGGGGCGGGCAGCAGTCCGCGGTCCTGATAGCCGCGAATCGTACGAACCGTGGCGCCACTCGTGTGCGCGAGATCCTCGATCCGGTACTCGGGCGCCAACGGTCCCGCTGCCGCCCCGGGGTCGCTCCCGGGCCTCCCGGCCCTCGCCCGGCTCACAGTGGCGGCTTCAGCCGGGCGATGCCCCGCAGCACACCTGGGCCGACGCGGGACAGGAAGCGCACGGCATGGGACTCCGGCGTCACCGGGACAACGGCCTGATTGCGCACGACCGCACGGAGAACCGCCTCCGCGACCTTCTCCGGCGGGTAGTTGCGCGCGCCGTAGAGCTTGCCGGCGCGCCTCCGCAGCCGCTGCTCCTCCGCCGCGTCCTTTCCGACGAACCGCGCCGTGTCGGTGATGCCGGTGTTGACGATTCCGGGGCAGATCGCGCTGACCCCGATCGATTTCTCGGCGAGCTCGGCGCGCAGGCACTCGCTGAGCATCAGCACGGCCGCCTTCGACGTGCTGTACGCGGGGAGGGCGCGGGACGGCTGAAAGGCCGCCGCTGACGCGGTGTTGACGATGTGGCCGCCCTGGCCACGCTCCGCCATCTGGCGCCCGAAGAGCCGGCAGCCGTGGATGACCCCCCACAGGTTCACATCGAGGACGTTCCGCCAGTCCTCGGACGTCGTCTCCAGGAACGGCCCCGACAGCCCGATGCCGGCGTTGTTGACCAGCACGTCGACCACGCCGTACTCATCGGCCACCCGGGCGGCAAGCTTCTCCATGGCCTGCTCGTCGCTCACGTCCACCGCCTCGGCCCAGGCTTCCGGAGCCCCGGCCAGCCGGGCCGACTCCGCGGTCCGCTCGGCCCCTTCGGCATCCCGGTCGACGGCCACCACCCGGGCGCCCGCCTCCGCGAAGGCCAGCGCCGTGGCGCGCCCTATCCCGCCCGCCGCACCCGTCACCAGCACGAGCCGGCCGCCGAACCACTCCGCGTAGGGCCCACTCGCACGGGACTCCACCGGAGCGCCGGTCTCCCGGGCCGACTCGACGGTCGCCACGAACTCACCGATCCACGAAGCCAGCTGGTCCGGGCGGGTGCGCGGCACCCAGTGCTTGGCCGGCAGCGAGCGGCGGGTCAGCTGGGGGACCCAGGACTCGAGGTCGTCGTAGAGCTGTTCCGAGAGGAACACGTCGCCGGTCGGCGTGATCAGCTGCACCGGCACATGCGCGTACGCGTCGGTACGCGGCCTGCGCAGCCGGGAACGGACGTTGTCCCGGTAGAGCCAGGCCCCGTGCGCCGCGTCGCTCGGCAGCGAGGGCGTCGGGTAGTCGCCCGGGGGCACCTTCTCCAGACGCTCCAGGATGCCCGGCCACCGCTTGCCGAGCGGCCCGCGCCAGGCCAGCTCGGGCAGGACCGGGGTGTGCAGCATGTACACGTACCAGGATTTGGCGCCCTGTCCGAGAAGCTGGCCGACCCGGCGCGGGGTGGGCCGGTTCACCCGGCGCTTGATCCAGTGCCCGAAGTGGTCCAGGGAAGGGCCGGACATCGAGGTGAACGACGCGATCCTGCCCTCCGTGCGGCTGACCGTGGCGAACTCCCAGGACTGGACCGAACCCCAGTCGTGTCCCACCACATGCACGGGACGGTCCGGACTCACCGCGTCGGCCACGGCCAGGAAGTCGTCGGTCAGCTTCTCCAGCGTGAAACCACCGCGCAGGGGCTTCGGCGCCGTCGAGCCGCCGTGTCCGCGCACGTCGTACAGCACGACGTGCCACTCGTCGGCCAGCCGGGCGGCGACCTGCGTCCAGACCTCCTTGCTGTCCGGATATCCGTGCACCAGCACGATCGTCGGCCGCTCCGGGTCCCCCAGCTCGACCACGCACAGCTCGATGCCGCCCGTGGCCACCCGGCGCTCGCGCGCGCCCGGCAGATCACGCAGCCGCGGGTCGCCGTTTTCCGCGGACTGCCTCCTGCCCACGGGCCGTTCGCTCTTCCCTCGTGACGTCATGCCACCGTCCGTTCGCTGCTGTGTGCGGTACGTGCTCGTAACGTGACACTGATGAATGTGACAATGACCGGCGGCTACGTCAAGGGGTGGGTGCGGCCTGTGGACAACTCTCCGCGCAGGCCATGACGGCTTTCGGCCGGGGCTGCCGTGGTCCTCAATGAGGTCCCCTTACGGGTCCCCTACAACTCGAGGCTGACGCCGATCCAGCCGTCAGGTCTGACGACCGCTGTGGTCCGCGCCACTACCGTCGTATCCGTGAATGTCATCGCTGCCGAAGGTCTGAGTAAACGGTTCCCCCGGGTGACCGCGCTTGACCGGCTCACCCTGGACATCGGCCCGGGTGTGACCGGGCTGGTGGGCGCCAACGGGGCCGGCAAGTCCACGCTGATCAAGATCCTGCTGGGGCTGTCCCCCGCGACCGAGGGCAGGGCCGCCGTGCTGGGGCTCGATGTCTCGACCAGCGGTCCCGCCATCCGCGAGCGGGTCGGCTATATGCCGGAGCACGACTGCCTGCCCCCCGACGTCTCGGCCACCGAGTTCGTCGTCCACATGGCGCGCATGTCCGGTCTTCCACCGACCGCCGCCCGTGAACGCACGGCGGACACCCTGCGCCACGTCGGTCTGTACGAGGAGCGCTACCGCCCCATCGGCGGCTACTCGACGGGCATGAAGCAGCGGGTGAAGCTGGCCCAGGCGTTGGTGCACGACCCCCAGCTGGTCCTGCTCGACGAGCCGACCAACGGGCTCGACCCGGTCGGGCGCGACGAGATGCTCGGCCTGATCCGCCGGATCTACAGCGACTTCGGCATCTCGGTCCTGGTCACCTCGCACCTGCTCGGCGAGCTGGAACGTACCTGCGACCACGTCGTCGTCGTCGACGGCGGAAAGCTGCTGCGCTCCAGCTCCACCAGTGACTTCACCCAGACCACGACGACCCTTGCGGTCGAGGTCACCGACAGCGACGCCCACCCGGACGGAACGGGCGCCCTGCGCCGTTCCCTCACCGAGGCGGGCGTCAAACTCGTCGGTCTCGACGGACTGGACACCGAGGGGCTGCCCGGTGCCGGTCACATCCTGCTGGTCGAGGCGACCGGCGAGGAGACGTACGACCTCGTGCGCGACAGCGTCGCGGGGCTCGGACTGGGCCTCGTACGGATGGAACAGCGCCGTCACCACATCGCCGAGGTGTTCCGCAGCGACGAGGCGCGGCCCGCGGCCGTGCCGGCCGGAGCCGTACTGCAGAAGGAGAGCGGACGCGATGAGCACTGAGACCGGCGCCGCGACCGGGAACGAGACCTCCCGGATCCACAACATCGGCTACCGCGCCTACGACGGCCCGCGGCTCGGGCGTGCGTACGCCCGCCGCTCGCTGTACTCGCAGACCCTGCGCGGCTCCTTCGGGCTCGGCCGGTCGGCCAAGTCCAAGGTGCTGCCCATGCTGCTGTTCGGCGTGATGTGCCTCGTGGCTGCGATCATCGTCGCCGTCGCCATTGCCACTCCGGGGACGACGAAGCTGCCCATCAAGTACACGTCGTTCGCGATCTATCTGCAGCCCGTCATCAGCTTGTTCATCGCCGCGCAGGCACCGCAGGCGGTCTCCAGGGACCTGCGGTTCAAGACCGTACCGCTGTACTTCTCGCGGCCGATCGAGCACGGGGACTACGTCCTCGCCAAGTTCGCCGCCATGGCCTCCGCGGTCTTCGTGCTCACCGGGGCGCCGGTCGTGATCCTCTACATCGGTGCGCTGCTGGGGAAGTTCGACTTCGGCGACCAGACCGAGTGGTTCGCCCAGGGGATGGTTTCCGTGCTGCTGCTCTCCGTACTGTTCGCCGGACTCGGCCTGGTGATGGCCGCGCTGACGCCGCGCCGCGGCTTCGGTGTGGCGGCCGTCATCGCGCTGCTGATGATTACGTACGGGGCGGTCTCGACCGTCCAGGGGATCGCCTGGTCCACGGGTTCGGAGGGCGCGGTGCCGTGGCTGGGGCTGTTCTCCCCGCTCACGCTGGTCGACGGGGTCCAGACCGCGTTCCTCGGTGCCAATTCGGCCTTCCCCGGCGGGAACGGACCGGGCGCCGGCACCGGGGTCGTCTACCTGCTCGTTGTTCTCGCGCTCGTCGCCGGCTCGTACGCCGTACTGATGCGCCGCTACCGGAAGGTCGGGCTGTGACCACCATCGAGATCGACCACACCTCCCGCTGGTTCGGCAACGTGGTCGCCGTCAACGACGTCAGCATGACCGTGGGACCCGGTGTCACCGGTCTGCTGGGCCCCAACGGCGCGGGCAAGTCGACGCTGATCAACATGATGGCCGGATTCCTCGCTCCGTCCACGGGTACGGTCACGCTGGACGGGAAGGCGATCTGGCGCAACGAGGCCGTGTACCGGGAGATCGGCATCGTCCCGGAGCGCGAGGCGATGTACGACTTCCTGACCGGCCGCGAGTTCGTGGTGGCCAACGCCGAGCTGCACGGACTGGGCGCCGCCGAGGCCGCCGCGGCACTGGCCACGGTCGAGATGGAGTACGCGCAGGACCGCAAGATCGCGACGTACAGCAAGGGCATGCGCCAGCGCGTGAAAATGGCGTCCGCGCTGGTCCACAACCCGTCCGTGCTGCTGCTGGACGAGCCGTTCAACGGGATGGACCCGCGCCAGCGGATGCAGCTGATGGACCTGCTGCGGCGGATGGGCGCGGAGGGCCGGACGGTCCTCTTCTCCTCGCACATCCTCGAAGAGGTCGAACAGCTCGCCTCGCACATCGAGGTCGTCGTCGCGGGCCGGCACGCTGCGTCCGGTGACTTCCGACGCATCCGCCGGCTGATGACGGACCGCCCGCACCGCTATCTCGTACGGTCGAGCGACGACCGGGCCCTGGCCGCCGCGCTCATCGCCGATCCGTCGACAGCGGGGATCGAAGTGGACCTGACCGAGAACGCTCTGCGTATCCAGGCGATCGATTTTGCCCGCTTCACCACGCTGTTGCCCAAGGTCGCACGCGAGCAGGGCATTCGTCTGCTGACCGTTTCACCGTCCGACGAGTCCCTCGAATCGGTCTTTTCCTATCTCGTAGCGGCCTGAGGCCGACAAGGAGCTGTGACGTCATGTACGACCCCACAGTCGCCCGGCTCACCTACCGGGCGCTGCTCGGCCGGCGCCGGGCCGCCATCCTCTTCGTGCTGCCCGCACTGCTGATCGTCATCGCCGTGGCGGTACGGATGTTCGCGGGGGCCGACGACCAGGTGGCCTCGGACGTCCTGGGCGGATTCGCCATCGCGACCATGGTGCCGCTGATCGGTGTGATCGCCGGCACGGGCGCCATCGGACCGGAGATCGATGACGGCTCGATCGTCTACCTGCTGTCCAAGCCGGTGAGCCGGCCGACGATCATCTTCACCAAGCTGATCGTCGCGATCGCGGTGACCATGGTCTTCTCGGCGGTGCCGACGATGATCGCGGGCCTGGTCCTCAACGGCAACGGCCAGCAGATCGCGGTGGCGTACACCATCGCCGCCCTGGTGGCCTCGATCGCCTACAGCGCGCTGTTCCTGCTGCTGGGCACGGTCAGCCGGCACGCGGTCGTGCTGGGTCTCGTCTACGCGCTGGTGTGGGAGGCCCTGTTCGGCAGCCTGGTGCCGGGCGCGCGCACGCTCAGCGTGCAGCAGTGGTCTCTGGCGCTGGCCGAGAAGACCGGCGGCAACGGTGTGATCACCTCGGACGTGGGTCTGCCGCTCGCCACGGTTCTGCTGGCCGTGGTGACCGTCGCGGCGACCTGGTACGCGGGGCAGAAGCTGCGCACGCTGAAGCTGGCCGGCGAGGAGTGAGCAGAGGGCCTTCCGACATGTGACAACCCCCGGTCATCGGCCGGGGGTTGTCACATGTCGGACAGTCTTACGCGTAACTGTACGGTTATCGGTGCGTTGTTCACGGTGCGTGGAGGCAACTGGAATCCGTGGCGTCGTAGCGTTCGTGAAAGAGCAGATGGCCGATACGGCGAGGGAGCACCCGCCGGTCGGTTCCCTGAGTGAGTGGCAACCGTGAGCGTCCTCCGCCCCTGAAGCCCGGGGAGAGGGCTGTCCATTTCCGCGAAGCTTTCACGAACGGAAGGCAGCTCATGCCGACGGAAGTCGCTCTACTCGAATCGCGCGCGCTGCGCGTCGAACAGATGGGGCGCGTCGACGTCCTGGACAAGGTGAAGTGCCTTGTCATGCTCCCGGATGGAATTCACGTGCGCACAGAGGACGTGGCTCGTTACTTCGAAGTATCCACAGAGGTGGTCAAAAAGGTGACCCTCCGCCATCGAAGCGAGCTGGAGGAGAACGGGCTCAGGACGCTTCGAGGCTCTGACCTGGAAGCCTTCCATAGGGACATGGTGTCCCTATGGGCCGGTGAAGGGGCCGGAAGTTATCCACAGGCAGCCACTCAGCTCCGCCTCTACACCCGTCGGGCCGTCCTCAACGTCGCCATGCTTCTTCGCGACAGCGACGTCGCCCGGTGCGTGCGTACGTATCTGCTCGACGCCGAGCAGGACCTGCGCGCGGGATATGCGTCGCTCGAACACCGCGTCACCCGGGTCGAAAGCCACCTGGCCGGCGTGGGCACCGCCCTCCAGGAGCTGGGCCCGGTCCTCAGCAGGATGTCGCACCGGCTGGACAGCCTCGACCGGAGGCTGGAGGCCACCCACCAGGTCGTGGGCGCCATGAGCGTGAGGCTCGGCGGAGTCTCCGCGGACGTCGTCCGGCTCGACGACCGCATGGACGTCCTGGCGCGCAATCTCAAGGAGCTGAACCGCCGCAACAAGCGCTGACCCGGGACCGCGAGGTCCGCGAGGTCCGCGAGGAGACCGGAGGCGTGAAAAAGGCGCAGGGACCGAGGCCGAGTGCCCCGGTCCCTGCGCCGCGCGACGAGCAGCGGAACGCGACCGCCTACGACTCCCGCAGCAGCCGCTCCAGCACCACCGCGATCCCGTCGTCCTCGTTCGACGCGGTCGTCTCCTGAGCGACGGCCTTCAGATCGGCGTGGGCGTTGGCCATGGCCACGCCGTGCCGGGCCCAGGCGAACATGGGGATGTCGTTGGGCATGTCGCCGAAGGCGATCGTGTCCGCGGCCTTCACGCCCAGCCGGCGCGCGGCCAGCGAGAGGCCGGTGGCCTTGCTCAGTCCCAGCGGCAGGATCTCCACGACTCCCGCGCCCGCCATGACCACGTCCACCAGGTTCCCGACCGCAGCCCGCGCGGCCTTGGCCAGTGCGTCGTCGTCCAGATCCGGGTGCTGTATGTACACCTTGTTCAGCGGCGCGGCCCACATCTCGGCCGGGTCCTGGACGAAGACGGCCGGCCGCGGCCCCTCCTGCACGCGGTAGCCCGGCCCGACCAGCACCTCGCCGTCGAGCCCGTCGCGGCTCGCGGCCAGCGCCAGCGGGCCGACCTCCGCCTCGACCTTGGAGAGGGCGAGCCCGGCGAGCTGCCGGTCCAGGGTGAGCGACGTGAGCAGCCTGCGCTCACCCGCGTGGTAGACCTGGGCGCCCTGGGCACAGACGGCCAGTCCCTCGTAGCCGAGGTCGTCCAGGATGTGCCGGGTCCACGGGACGGCGCGACCCGTGACGACGATGTGCGCCGCACCGGCACCGGCGGCGGCCTTCAGGGCCTCGCGTGTCCGCGGGGAGACGGTCTCGTCGTCGCGCAGGAGGGTGCCGTCGAGGTCGGTCGCGACCAGCTTGTAGGGGAAGGTCACTTGGCGACCGGCTCCAGAATCTCGCGTCCGCCCAGGTAGGGGCGGAGCACCTCGGGCACCCGCACCGAACCGTCGGCCAGCTGGTGATTCTCCAGGATCGCCACGATGGTGCGGGGGACGGCGCAGAGCGTGCCGTTCAGCGTGGCCAGGGGCCGCATGGCCTTCTTGCCGTCGCGGTTGTCCCGCATCCGGACCGAGAGCCTGCGCGCCTGGAACTCACCGCAGTTGGACGCCGACGTGAGCTCGCGGTACTTGCCCTGGGTCGGGATCCACGCCTCGCAGTCGTACTTCCTGGTGGCCGACGCCCCCAGATCGCCGCTGGCGACGTCGATGACCTGGAAAGGCAGTTCGAGGCCGGTGAGCCACTGCTTCTCCCAGTCCAGGAGGCGCAGGTGCTCGGCCTCCGCGTCCGCCGGGTCGACGTACGAGAACATCTCGACCTTGGTGAACTGGTGCACCCGGAAGATGCCCCGGGTGTCCTTGCCGTACGTCCCCGCCTCGCGGCGGTAGCAGGAGGAGTAGCCGGCGTAGCGCAGCGGCAGTTTCTCCGCGTCGATGATCTCGTCCATGTGGTACGCGGCGAGCGGTACCTCGGAGGTGCCGACCAGGTACTGGTCGTCCTTGTCCAGGTGGTAGACGTCCTCCGCGGCCTGGCCGAGGAAGCCGGTGCCCTCCATGGCGCGGGGGCGGACCAGGGTCGGGGTCAGCATCGGGGTGAAGCCGGCCTCGGTGGCCTGGGCGATCGCCGCGTTGACGAGGGCGAGCTCCAGCAGTGCGCCGACGCCCGTCAGGTAGTAGAAGCGCGAGCCGGACACCTTGGCGCCGCGCTCCATGTCGATCGCGCCGAGCGCCTCGCCGAGCTCCAGGTGGTCCTTGGGCTCGAATCCCTCGGCGCCGAAGTCGCGGATCGTCCCGTGCGTCTCCAGGACGACGAAGTCCTCCTCGCCGCCGACCGGCACGTCCGGGTGGACGATGTTGCCGAGCCGCAGGAGCAGGTTCCTGGTCTCCGCGTCGGCCTCGTCCTGGGCGGCGTCGGCCGCCTTGACGTCGGCCTTGAGCTGCTCGGCACGCTTCAGGAGTTCGGTGCGCTCCTCGGGAGAAGCCTTGGGGATGAGTTTGCCGAGCGATTTCTGCTCGGAACGGAGTTCATCGAAAGCGGTCCCGGACGACCTGCGCCGTTCGTCGGCGGAGAGCAGGGCATCGACGAGCGCGACGTCCTCTCCCCGGTTGCGCTGGGAGGCGCGAACACGGTCGGGGTCCTCACGAATCAGGCGAAGGTCAATCACTCCTCCAGGCTACCGGTGCCGGCTTCGCCCACTTGAACCGATAGGAGCAAGCGTGGCGCTTTGCCCGAATTGCCGGTATTTGGCATTGTGGAGCGAGTGGGTCACGGGGCTTGTGTGCTGGGGCAGTTGGGCAGCGCTTTTCCACAGGAGTGGCCGACTCGTCAAAGTTATCCACAGGCTGTGGGGGAAGTCTGTGGACGCGGAGGAGATCATTCCGGGGGTCCGGTGAAAACGCGTGGGTTCAAGGGTGAAACCCGTTTTACGCGCTCGTTCGGGTGGGAATTGCTAGCCCTAAAGAGTTGATCAACGGAATTGGGCTGACACGGGGCGAACAGATGCCCTGTGGATGGGTGTGAGCGGGCTGTGTCGGTTTGTCGACCATGTCGGATTGCGGTGTCGACTTGTCCCCAGGCGCAACCCCTGCCTGTGGATAACTTTTCCCGACGCAGACAATCCTCTGGTCCCACCGGCCTTGTGGATACAAAGCGGCCTGGGCCGGGAGGCCCAGGGCTCGGTCAGGCTCGCCCGTCCTGGTTGCGTGCCAGCCAGTCGGACGCCTCGGTGAACTCCGCGTCGGACGTGCCCGCGCGCAGCGGCCGTACGTCCTCCGGACTCACCCCGGCCCGCGGGTAGGAGCCGAGGAAGCGCACACTCGGGCAGATGCGCTTGAGCCCCATCAGGGCCTCGCCCACCCGGCGGTCGGAGATATGGCCCTCAGCGTCCACCGCGAAGCAGTAGTTGCCGATGCCGGCGCCGGTCGGCCGCGACTGGATCAGCATCAGGTTCACCCCGCGCACCGCGAACTCCTGAAGCAGTTCGAGCAGGGCACCGGGGTGGTCGTCGCCCAGCCAGATCACCACGGAGGTCTTGTCCGCACCGGTCGGCGCGGAGGGCCGGGCCGGACGCCCCACGAGCACGAAGCGGGTCTGTGCGTTCTCCGCGTCGTGGATCTCGGTCACCAGAGGTTCGAGCCCGTACTTCTCCGCCGCGAACTCCCCCGCGAAGGCGGCGTCGTAGCGGCCCTCCTGCACGAGCCGCGCGCCGTCCGCGTTGGACGCCGCCGACTCCCATACCGCCTGCGGGAGATGGGCGGCCATCCAGTTGCGCACCTGCGGCTGCGCGGCCGGATGAGCGGTGACCGTCTTGATGTCGGACAGCTCCGTGCCGGGCCGTACGAGCAGCGCGAAGGTGATGGAGAGCAGCACCTCGCGGTAGATCATCAGCGGCTCGCCGCTGGTGAGCTGGTCGAGGGTGGTGGTGATGCCGCCCTCGACGGAATTCTCGATCGGTACGAGAGCCGCGGCGGCCGTTCCGTTGCGCACCGCGTCCAGAGCCGCCGGTACGGAGACCATCGGGACGAGTTCGCGGGTGGCGGCTTCCGGGAGCGTACGGAGAGCGACCTCGGTGAAGGTGCCTTCGGGGCCGAGATAGGCGTAGCGCGTGGCGGACATACCGTCACCCTAATGCGCGGTGGCGGCGCGGAAGGCCCGGACGGGAAGGCCGCCCGGGCTCAGGACTCCAGAAGCCGCTGCCCCACGTACTCACCGGCCGCCGCTCCGCCCGGCACCGCGAACAGCCCGCTCGCCTCGTGGCGGATGAAGGGGGAGAGCGCGTCCCCCCGGTCGAGCTTGCGCTGCACCGGGACGAAGCCGCGCAGCGGGTCGGCCTGCCAGCAGATGAACAGCAGTCCGGCGTCCGGGGTGCCGTCCGGGGCGATCCCGTCGTGGTAGGAGAACGGCCGGCGCAGCATCGCCGCACCGCTGTTGCGCTCGGGCGACGAGATCCGGGCGTGCGCGTTGTCCGGGATCAGCAACGTGCCGTCCGGGCCCGCCTTGTCGAGGTCCATCGCGGTGGTCTCGGTGCCGCCGCTGAGGGGGGCGCCGTCTGCCTTGCGCCGGCCGATGACCCGCTCCTGGCGCTCCACCGGAAGCTTCTCCCAGTCGTCCAGGAGCATGCGGATCCGCCGGACCACCGCGTAGGAGCCGCCCGCGAGCCAGTCGTACGCCGCGTCCTGGCCGCCGGGGACGAACACGCGCTTCGCGAAGTCGTCGTCCGTGGGCTTCGGGTTGCCGGTGCCGTCGATCTGGCCCATCAGGTTGCGGGCCGTCATCGGTTTCGCGGTCGCGCCGGGCGTGCGGTTGAAGCCGTTCATCTGCCAGCGCACGGTGGCCGTCGAGGCGGCCTCCTTCTGCACGGCCCGCAGTGCGTGGAAGGCGACGAGCGCGTCATCGGCACCGATCTGCACCCACAGGTCCCCGTTGGACCGGCCGGCGTCGAGGTGGTCGGAGGAGAACGGCGGCAGCGGGTCGAGTCCCGGCGGGCGGTGCGCGGTGAGGCCCGTGCGTTCGAAGAAGGTGGCGCCGAAGCCGAAGGTGACGGTGAGCGAGGACGGGCCCGCGTCCAGCGCGACACCGGTGTCGTGTCCGGGGCCGTCCGCCGCGCCCGCGGTGGGTTCGCCGGCCATCAGTCGCTGCGCCAGCGCGGACCACCGGCGCATCAGGGCGGCGGCCTGCTTGCGCCCGGCCTTGGGGGCGAGGTCGAAGGCGATCAGATGGCCGGATGCCTGAAGCGGAGTGGTGATCCCCGGTTGATGTTTCCCGTGAAACATCACCTCGGTGGAGCCGACCGTGGTCAGCGCGGCCGGCTCCTCGTCACGGCTCGCCGCATAGCCGGTGGCGCCGCCTGCCGCTCCGAGGACCAGCCCGGCCGCGCCGGCGGCGCCCGCGGTGCCGAGAAGCCGCCGCCGGGAGAGGGCATGGGTGTTACTGGTGTCGCTGCTCGTGTTTTTTCCGCTCACGGTCCTGCTCAGCCGATCTTCACGTTCTCGTCGACCGTCGTCTGGTCGATGTCGGAGGTCCGTACCGTCACCGCGACCTTCCAGTCGCCCGCGATCGGGAGCTGAAGGCCGGTGGCGGTCCAGTGGCCCTCGGTCAGCCGGACCGGGACGGCCGGCAGCGGGCCGATGCCCTTGGACTCCAGAGTGAAGGCGATCTTCACCTCGGGGACGTCCATGGGCTTCTCGGCGGGGTCCTCGACCCACAGGTGGATCACGTTGGCACCAGTGCGTCCCGGGTCGATGTCCATCCGTACCGTGCCCTTGCCGTTCGCGCCGCCCGTGTCGAAGGGCAGCGCGAGGTTGACGGGCCCGCTGTCCACGGGACCGGCCGCCGCCGACGAGGAGCGTGCCGCCTCTTCCTGCGTACGGCCCGGCTCGGTCGACGTAAGGACCGTGGTCACCGCGAGCAGGGCCACGGCGACGCCGACTTCGGCCAGCACGGAGCGGCGCAGCCCCGAGCGGCCGGGGTCGGCGTCGCGTATCCGCTTCTTCTCGGCGGTGGCCACGGCGGCCCGCTGCCGGGCGAGCTGAGCGGCCCGGGCGGGGTCCTCTTCGGTCTCCGCCTCGGCCTCGGGCTCCTCTTCGGCTCCGGGCGCCGTCGCGGCACCGCTGCCCTCCGCGAGCCTCCCCGTCCACCGGCGCGACATCGACGCGACCCCCACCAGGACGGCGACGAGCCCCACCTTGACCAGCAGCAGCTGTCCGTAACCCGTACCGGTCAGCGCCGACCACGTGCCGACCTGCCGCCACGACTGGTAGACCCCCGTCGCGACGAGGACGACCACGCTGACGAAGGCGATCATGGAGAAGCGGCGTACAGCCGCCGAGGTCAGGTCGGGTGTGCGGTACAGCGCGGTCAGCAGGGTCACGAGCCCGCCCAGCCAGGCGGCGACGGCCAGCAGATGGAGCACGTCCACGGGCATCGCGATGCCGGGCTGGACACCGGTCGAGGCGTGCTCGGCGAGTGCCCAGGTGCCGGCGATACCGGCGGCGATGACCGCGCCGCCGATGGCGAGGCCGAAGGTGAGGTCCCTCTTCTCGCGGGGGTCCTCGCGCTTGGCGTACGTGCCGAACAGCACCGCGACGAACAGCGCGGCGGCACCGAGCAGCAGGAGCCGGGAGACCAGGGCGGCACCGGGCTTGGTGTCGAGGACCGCCTTGAGGCCGTCGAGGTCGAGGATGTCTCCCAGCTTCCCGGAGCCGGTGTACGAGCTGCGCATGAGCAGCATCGCGATGGTCGCCGCGGTGAGCGTCAACCAGCCTCGTACGACCAGACGTTGCAGCGGCCGCGCCCCCGCCCCACGCTGCCAGCAGGCCAGGACGAAGGCGGCGCCGCCCGCGAGCACGATGAATCCGGCGTACGCGGCGTAGCGCGCGATGTCGTAGAGCGTGCCGACGAGCCCGCCGCCCGCCTCGCTGCCGGGGAGGGCGACGGTGGTCTCGGAGGGCGCCCCGATGGAGAAGGTGAAGGCGCCGGAGACCGGGTGGCTGTCGGCGGAGACCGCCTGCCAGGCCACGGTGTACGTGCCGTCGCCGAGACCGCCGCGCAGGGTGACGCCGTACTTCACGGTGGACCCGCTGTGCAGGTCGCGCGGGGCGGTCTCGGTGTCGGCGCGCTTGCCCGAGGGGTCCAGGACGCGGATGGAGTCCGCACCGAGGGCGACCTGCTCGGAGAAGGTGAGGGTGACCTCCGTGGGTGCCGTGGCGACCACCGCCCCGTCCTGCGGATCGCTCCCGGTGAGCGCGGCATGGGCCGACGCGGGCGCCGCGACGGCCAGCAGCAGACCGAGCACCGCGCCGAGCAGCGCGGTGAGCAGTCCGGCCGCGGCGAGCGGCCGGCGCCGGGCGGACGGGGGCGGCCCGAAGGGCGGGGCGGTGGCTGTCATGGCGGGTCAGTCCCTCACTGCTTCTTCGGGTTGTGGGTGGTCTCCTTCACGGGAAGGTCGACCTCGATCGCGCCGGCCTTCTCGAAGTGCAGTTCCACGGACACCTTCTGGCCCTGCTTGGGCTGCTTCTTGAGCTTCATGAACATGATGTGGTTGCCACCACGTTCGAGATCCAGCTCACCGCCCGCGGGCACGTCGAAGGACGTCACCTTCCGCATGACCTGGTTCTTCGTCTCGTGGATCGTGACGTCGTCCGAGAGCGGGCTGGTGACCGAGGTGAGGCGGTCGTCGCCGGTGCCGTTGTTCTGCACGACGAGGAAGCCGGCCGCCATGTCGTTGACGGGCTGCGGCATGAACCCGCCGACGACCTTCAGCTCCGGTTCGTCCGAGGAGGCCGAGCACCCCGCCAGCGTCAGGCCCGCGGTCACGGCCACGACGGCGGCGAGGGTGGTGCGGTGGTTCACGGGTTCTCCCCCTTGACGATCTTGGGGAGGTCCTTGGTGTAGTCGTCGGGCGTGGTGTCCTCGCTGTACAGCAGGTAGCCCTTGTCGGTCTTCGGGGAGAAGGCGATGACCTGCGAGCCGTGCATCGAGACGACCGTGCCGTCCTTCTCCTTCTTCGGCGCGGAGATGCCGATGCCGATCTGCCGGGCGCCCGCCTGGATGGCCGGGAAGTCGCCGGTGAGACCGATGAAGGAGGGGTCCTGGGCCTTGAGCCAGCTGCCGAGGGAGGCCGGGGTGTCGCGTTCCGGGTCGGTGGTGACGAAGACGACCCGGAGGTTCTCCTGGTCTGCCTTGGGCAGGGCCTTCTTGGCGATGGCGATGTTGCTCATGATGAGCGGGCAGACGTCGGGGCAGTTGGTGTAGCCGAAGTAGATGAGCGTCGGCTTGCCCTTGGTCTCCTCGCGCAGGTCGTACTTCTTGCCGTGCGTGTCGGTCAGCACGAGGTCCGGCTTGGTGAACGGCTGGTCGAGCACCGTCGCGGCCTGTGTCTTCGTCTGCATCGACACGTCGGCGACGGGCTTCTTGCTGTCGTTGTCACTGCCGCCGCAGGCGGACAGGGTGAGCGCGGCCGCGACGACGAGCGCCGCGGCCGGAACGATCTTCTTAACCATGGAGCACTGTTCCTGAGGGGTCGGTGGAGCGGGTGGGGGCCAGGAAGCGCCTGGCCCCCGCGGGGCCTGTCAGGCCGTACGACGGCGCCCGGCCAGGACGCCGAAGGCCACGCCGGCGACGCCGATCACGATGCCGACGATGCCGAGCACCCGGGCGGTGTTGTCCTCGGAGGAGGACGACGAAGCGGCGGTGGTCTTACCGCTTTTCTCGGCGGGGTCCGCGGAGGAGTCCGAGGACTTCGCGTCCGCGCCGGCCGCCCCGTGCGCGTCATCGGCCGGGGCCGTCAGCTTGAGGACGGGAGCGGGGGTCTCCGGCTCGTCGGCGCCTTCCTTGGGCTCCTCGATCCAGCGGACGACCTCCTTGTTGGAGTACGTCTGGACGGCCTTGAACACCAACTGGTCGGCATCCTCGGGGAGCTGGCCGACGGAGAGCGGGAACTGCTGGAAGCGGCCGGGCTCGATCTTGCCGCCGGTCCAGGTGACCTTGGAGACGGCCTCGTTGATCGTCTTGCCGTGCATCTGCAGCGGCTTGGCCAGCTTGCTCGTCGTCACCTCGATGTCCCAGCCGGGCACCGGCTGCGGCATGACGGACGCCAGCGGGTGGTCGGTCGGGAAACTGACCTCCAGCTTGGTCGTCGAGGCGTTGTCACGCTCGTTGGGCACCTTGAAGTTGATGACGGCGTAACCGCCCTTGGCGGCCTCGCCCTGAGGCTGGACGCTGACGTGGGCGGAGGCCGTGCCGGCGAGCAGCAGCACGGTGGACGCGGCGACGCCGCCGGCGAGGGCGATGCGGGAAACGTTCATGACAGGGATCACTCCGCGGGGCACGAAGGGAAGGTGCTCCGGCGCACGGGTGCGCACCGGCATCGCGACGCCACTTCCGTACGGGCCGAATGCGCGCCGGGACCGTGACCGCCCCGAAGGGGGCCAGGCCGGTGCGCATCGCGTGGAGGGCGTCGCGTCAGGCTGCGAGAGCGAGCACGGAGGGGGGCCCGCGCCTGATCACCAGGTGCTGCAACGGATCCCCGGTGGCCGGGCGCGTTGCGTCCACGGCGGTACGAGGGGTGCGCGGCCCGGTCGCGGGTTCACCGGCCAGGCCCGAGCGCAGGGCGGCGACGAGACGGAACGCGTCCCGCAACGCCCGGAGCCGCGCCCCGGCCGCGACTTGCTGGGCGCCGTGCGCCGACAGCCGGGCGAGCCGGAAGAGGGCGACCTCGCCCCGCCGGAGCAGCCATCCGGTGGCCAGGGCGGCCAGCAGGTGCCCGAGGAGCATGGGCAGGCTGGGAAGCATGTGGAGGAGGTCGGCCGGGGTGGCCCACGCGGGGCCGGAAGGGGCCGCGGCCAGATGCTGGTGCGCCTGAGCGGACACCGCGGCCGGGTCGATGCCCGCGGTGCCGACGATGTGCCGCGCGTCGGCGGCGTCCAGCTGCTGGGGTCCGGCGCCGCAGACGAGGCTTGCCGCGAACCGGATCAGCGCGTCGTCGCCGCCCGTCGCCACGGGAGCCGTGGTGTGCGTGCCCAGCCCGAACAGGGTGTGAAGGGCGAGCTGTCCGCCGGCCAGGGCCGCGGCGATGGAGGGCAGTGAGCGTTCGCGTCCGGCGAGGGGGACGACCACCGCGAGGACGCCGAGGAAACCGGCGAGCAGTGTCCACCAGGGGACCGTCGCACAGGCGGCCAGCGCATGCCCGGCCGCGGACAACGCGACGCAGACCGCGGCGAACACCGCGGCCCTCAGTAGCCGTAGACCGGCTCCGGCGCGTCCCACAGACACAGACATGGCGGGGCCATCATCGCACCCGGGCCCCCGTCGCCGTACGGCAGGTCCGGAAGGTCGTCTTCCGGGCGGATTGGGTGTGAGCAGGGCCGTTCGCGCGGTTCCGGCAGCTCCGGGGCCGGGCGTGGAGGGCCGGGCTACACCGGTGTGGTGCGTCCGGCTATCCGCCGAATGGGCGGGTTCAGAGCGCGTACGTGCTTACGACCGCCCCGGTGCGGCAATACGTAGCGGTATGTCTAGCCGCAGCCAGGAGGCCGGAGCATGAGCATCTGGTGGTCACTCCATTTGCGGCGCGATGCTGCGAGCGTCCCGCTCGCCCGTCGGTTCCTGCTCGGCACGATGGAATCCGCGGGCGTGGACCCGGACATCTCCTTCGACCTGTCTCTCGCGCTCAGCGAAGCCTGTGCGAATGCGGTCGAGCACGGCGGGGAGCACGACGGCACCTCCGACGGCACGGGGAAGGCCCGGGACGCCTGGGAGGACCCGTCGGCCACGGCCAGTGGCCAGTACCGGGTCACCGCGTATCTGGACGGCGAGAAGTGCCGCATCGAAGTCGCCGATTCGGGGCCCGGGTTCCCCGCCGGGGGAGGGCCGTACACGGTGGAGCGGCAGTCCGGGAGCGGACTGCCGGACCCGCAGTACGCGTCGTATCCGCCCGTCACCGCCGAGGAGGGACGGGGCCTGTGCCTGATCGAACAGCTCGCCGACCACGTCCACTTCGGTAACCGCCCGGGGTGCCCCGGCGCGGTCGTGAGCTTCGACAAGGTCCTGAAATGGCGGAAGGACGCCCTGCTCATGGTGTCCTGAGCGGGGCGCCCTTCCGTCCGTACGGCGGGCGGCGGATCAGCCCTTGAGCCGGGCCATCCACGCCTCGACCTCGTCGGCCTGCCGGGGCAGCTTGTCCGAGAGGTTCCGGTTGCCGTCCTCGGTGACGAGGATGTCGTCCTCGATCCGGACGCCGATGCCGCGGTACTCCTCGGGCACGGTGAGGTCGTCGGCCTGGAAGTAGAGACCGGGCTCGACGGTGAGGCAGACGCCCGGCTCCAGCGTGCCGTTCACGTACGCCTCGGTGCGGGCGGCGGCGCAGTCGTGGACGTCCATGCCGAGCATGTGGCCGGTGCCGTGCAGGGTCCAGCGGCGCTGGAGGCCCAGCTCCAGGACCTTCTCCACCGACAGGTCGCCGAGCAGGCCCCACTCGACGAGCTTCTCGGTGAGGACCCGCTGGGCGGCGTCGTGGAAGTCGCGGAAGTCGGCGCCGGGCTTGACCGCGGCGATACCCGCCTCCTGCGCCTCGTACACCGCGTCGTAGATCTTGCGCTGGAGCGGTGTGAACGTGCCGCTGATGGGAAGGGTGCGGGTCACGTCGGCCGTGTAGAGGTCGTTGGTCTCCACGCCGGCGTCCAGCAGCAGCAGCTCGCCCGAGCGCACGGCGCCGTCGTTGCGCACCCAGTGCAGGGTGGTCGCGTGCGGTCCCGCGGCGCAGATCGAGCCGTACCCGATGTCGTTGCCCTCGATGCGGGCGCGCAGGAAGAACGTTCCCTCGATGTAGCGCTCGCTGGTGGCCTCGGCCTTGTCGAGGACCTTCACGACGTCCTCGAAGCCGCGTGCGGTGATGTCGCACGCCTTCTCCAGCTCGGCGATCTCGAAGGCGTCCTTCACCAGGCGCGCCTCGGAGAGGTAGACCCGCAGCTCCTCGTCGCGCTCGGCGGTGACCTTGTCGGTGAGGGCGGCCTCGATGCCGGCGTCGTGACCGCGTACGTTGCGGACGGGGCCGGTGGCCTCGGCCAGTGCGGCGGGCAACTCGCGCACGTCCTTGGCGGGAATGCCCAGCAGCTGCTCGGCCTCGGTGAGGGAGTGGCGGCGGCCGACCCACAGCTCGCCCTGGCCGTCGAGCCAGAACTCGCCGTTCTCCCGGTTCGAGCGGGGCAGCAGGTAGACGGTCGCCTCGTGGCCGTCGTCCGTCGGCTCCAGGACGAGGACGCCGTCCTGCGTCTGGTCACCGGTGAGGTACGCGTACTCGGTGGAGGCGCGGAAGGCGTACTCGGTGTCACTGGAACGGGTCTTCAGCCGGCCGGCGGGAATGACCAGCCGCTCGCCGGGGAAGCGCGCGGACAGCGCGGCGCGGCGGTCGGCGGTGTGACCGGCCTGGGCGATCGGCTCCAGGCCGTGCAGCTCGGTGTCGGCCCAGCCGGACTTCATGCTGGCGGCGAGCTCGTCGGACACGCCCGGGTACAGGCCGTTCTTCCGCTGCTTGACCGGCTCTGTCTCTTCGGTCTCCGGGGTCTCCGGGAACTCCTCAGACACGACTGTTCTCCTTGATACGACACTGGACCTCTTCCATCGTACGGGCGTACGGAAGGGGGCCCAGGGCCGGAAGACCTCTTACACAGGAGGGGCCCGGCTCAGTCGAACCGGGCCGCGAGCACGACCACGTCCTCGGCGCCGTCCGCCCGGCCGGCCCCGTCCGGCAGCACGGTGCGCACCACATGGCCGGCCACCGAGGCGGCGTCCCCGCGCAGCGCCCTCGGGACGCTCGCCGCCGCCGAGTGGAGGCGCGCGTACGCCCGGTCCATCGAGTCGCCGGCGCGGCGCAGCAGCCCGTCGGTGTACAGCAGAACCGTCTCGCCGGGTGCGGGCGTGATGTCCACACTGGGCGCCTCCCAGCAGGACAGCATGCCCAGCGGGGCGGAGAGCGTGGTCTCCACGTACGCGGTGCGGCGCTCGCCGATGATCAGGGGCGGCGTGTGCCCGGCCCCGGCGAACAGGATCTTGCGGCGGGCCGGTTCGCAGTACGCGAAGAGGGCGGTCGCCGAACGGGCCGGCTCGGTCAGCCGGAGCAGCAGTTCGAGGTCGGAGAGCACGGCGACCGGGTCCTCGCCCTCCATCACCGCGTACGCGCGCAGCCCGGCGCGCAGCCGTCCCGTGGCGGCCAGTGCGCTGGGGCCCGAGCCGCCCACCGAGCCGACGGCGAGGCCGAGGGCGCCCTCCGGCAGGGCCAGCGCGTCGTACCAGTCGCCGCCGCCCTGCGGGGCCACCTCGTGGCGTACGGCGAGCTGGACGCCGGGGATCCGGGGCAGCCGGGTGGGCAGCAGCTCCTCGGTCACGGTGGCGACATCCGTCCTGGCCCGTTCCAGTTCCAGCAGGCGGGCGAGGTGTTCGGAGGCGTATCCGGCGTACAGGCCGACGAGGTGGCGTTGGCGTTCCAGGGGTTCCGCGGGTTCGTCGTAGAGCCAGACGGCGGCGCCGAGCCGTCCGGTCGTCGCGGTGGCGAGGGGCAGTGCGTAGCTGGCGGCGTATCCGAGACGGGCGGCGACCTCGCGTCTGCGGGGGTCCAGGCCGCTGTCGCCGAGCAGATCGGGGGTGGTCAGCGGGGAGTCCGGGTTGGGCAGGCCCTCCAGGACGCGTCCGTACGAGGTGGCGCTGCGCGGCACGGTCTCGATCTGGCCCAGTTCGGCGTGGGCCAGCCCGAGCCCTATGGTGCTGACGGGGCCGCGGCGGTCGGACGGTTCGAAGGCCACCAGGCCTCGGCGGGCACCGACCAGGGCGGCCCCGGCTTCGAGGAACTCGTGCAGTGCGTCGTTCAGGGTGCGGGTTCCGGCCAGGCGCTCGGTGAGCTCGTGGAGCGTGGTGAGGTCGGAGACCCAACCGGCGAGCCGGTCCTGGATGAAGGCGCCGGGCGGGGCGGGCACCGCCTCGATTGGCCCGGCAGTCTCGTCCGAAACCGGAACCGTGGGATCGATTCCAGCCACTTTTGGCAGGTGCGGAGCGCTCATGGTCGCCGGCTTTCCGAGCGGTGTGTTCCGTCGAATAGCATCGCAAACCCCCATGTCATTCTGCGCCGCTACCAGTGCATCCACATGTACACGCACAAGTGCGGCGATGTCCAGCATTGTCCCCCCGGAAAACCCGGTGTCCACGCCCTCATCAACTTGGCTAAAAACCGCACCTCGCTGTACGCATTAGCGGTCGACTGGGTCTGCCCGGCGGGGAGCACCTCCGGGTGAAGTCCCAGGGGCGCGTCATTCCGGGCATGCTGGGTACGTAATTCTTTGGATGGCCAGGGGTGGCCCCGCCCGCCCCCGGAACCTGGCAGCAGGCCCGGACGTCCTCACCTGTGACGGCCGCGCCCCACCCCCGAGTGGTGAGGCCGCACGCAACGGACCGCAGGCGCGCCGTGCGCCCCGCACCTCGCCACGATGCCGACCGCAAGCAGCTCGATCCGGCTCAGCACGGCTCACGCTCGGTACCGACGAACGACCCGTACCGCAGGCTCGACGAGCACGTACACCCAGAAGATCCGCAGGCATGGTGTGACACGCACGATGCGAGGCGGACCCTCGGCGTTCAACGGAAAGGAACGAGCGGCTCATGCGCGAGATCCTCGGAAGGCGACGCAGGCTCGGCCGCAGGGGCGGCTCCGCCCGGCTCGACGCGGCCCTGACCTGTGCCACGCAGTGGCAGTGGCCCGTGGTCCCCGGAGTGGGGCTGCGCGGGGGTGGTGATCGCGGCCGTCGCTGCGCGTGCCCCGATCCCGAGTGCCCGGTGCCCGGCGCGCATCCCTTCGACCCCGGACTGCTCGCGGCGACCACCGATGCCCGGATGGTGCGCTGGTGGTGGACCAACCGGCCCACCGCACCGGTGCTGCTCGCCACCGGGGGCGGTGCGCCGTGCGCCCTGAGCCTGCCGGCGCCGGCCGGCGCCCGCGCCCTGGTCGCGCTCGACCGGGCGGGCCTGCGCCTGGGGCCCGTCGTGGCGACGCCCACCCGGTGGGCGCTGCTGGTCGCCCCGTACACCCTGGAACGGCTCGGTGAGCTGCTGTACGCGCAGGACCGGGTGCCCGGCTCCCTGCGGTTCCACGGGGAGGGCGGCTACATCGTCCTGCCGCCGTCGGAGATCGGCACGGGGCAGGTCCGCTGGGAGCGCGCGCCGGAGCGCGCTCCGGTTTCACGCCCCAAGGGCGCCGCCGCGCCGGCCGTGTCGCCCTGGCTGCCGGATGTCGAGGCCGTGCTGGACGCCTTGGTCGCGGCGAGCGTGAGTGCCCCGGACGGCGGTAGCAGACTTACGCACTGAGCGGTCGGGGGCACGGTTGGCCAGATTCTGATGCGCGCGTGTTCTTTCAAGGGGCATTCATTACAGAGTTCTGTCGCTTCCCTGTCCGGTCTCCGGTGAATCCCTTCCGTTCTTCCTCGCTCCCGCCCACTTCCTTCCGCCTTGCTTCACGATTTCCGGGTTAAACGGCGGGGTTGCTTGTGGCGCATCCGTTTGTCCGGTGGTGTCGCTGATGCCGCGGAAATTCGCCCCGCCGCAAATCCCGGCGGGGCGATGCTCTCTGATGGCGCCTCGGCGTTCTTCCCGCCCCGGCGCAGGTCCAACCGACTTCTCGGGCCACAGGGCTGACGCCGGGCCATCGCATGGGGGAGCTGGGGCGGTGAGTGAGGGGCGAGCGGTCCGGGCGGGACCCGTACGCGGGTCTGTGCGCCCCGGGTGCGCGGAGCGCTCCGTACCCGGAAATGAGGATGCCCGATCGCTGGCGACGGGGGATGCACCAGCGACCGGGCTTCTTGAACCGTAACAAGAGATCTGCCGTTCGCAAATTTGATCTCATGTATTCGGACAGCGATTTACCTGCCAGTACGGCGAGTTGTGACGGGAGTCACCGTCCGGGCGGAGCGGCGGTCACGGTCAGCTGAGCGTCACCTGGCGGTTGGTGAGCCCGCCGCGCGCCCGCCGCTCCTCGGCGGTGAGCGGCGCGTCCGACGCGAGGGCCGTCGCGAGCCGCTCCGCGAACGCGGCGGCGGGCTTCTCGCAGTCCTCGGCGCCCATCGCGCTCGGCAGGTCCCACACCGGGACCATCAGCCCGTGCGCCCGGAACGAGCCGACCAGCCGGGTGCCCTCGCCGAGCGAGGACTCGCCCGCGGCGTGCAGCCGGGCGAGCGCGTCGAGGAGCTGCTCCTCGGCGTGCGGCATGACCCAGCGCAGGTGGTTCTTCTCCGGCGTCTCGCACCAGTAGGCGGCGTCCACGCCGGACAGCAGGGCGGTCGGGATCGCCGCCTCGTTCGCACGTTCGAGCGAGGCGGACACCTCGGCCGTGGCGTTCTCCGAGTCCGGCACCCAGAACTCGAAGCCGGAGTGCACGACCGGCTCGAAGGGCGCGTCGTTGTCCAGGAGGTCCTGGAGCCGGGGCCCGTCGGCCGGCACGCGGCGGGCGGCCACGGGCGAACCGGGCTCCGCCTCCAGCGCGCGGCTCAGGGTGTCCGCGAGGTCCCGGCTGAGGTCGCCGGAGGAGGTGTCGTTCTGCAGGGCGAGCAGGACGGAGCCGTCGTCGCGGCGCAGCGCCGGCCACGCCATCGGCAGGACCGTCGCGAGCGTCACCGACGGCACGCCCTCGGGCAGGCCGCCCTTGAGCGTCAGGTCGGCGGTGGCGGCCGGGACCAGCTCGCGCAGCGCGACCCAGTCGCACTCCCCGGCCAGGCCCTCGAACGGGCGCTGGACCAGCTCGGTCACCGCCTGTGCCGCGGCGCGGCCGTGGCACGCCTTGTACCGGCGGCCCGAACCGCACGGGCAGGGCTCACGAGCCCCGACCACCGGGATCTCGCCGTCCTTGAGCTGCTGCTTCCCGGCCTTGGTCTGAGGGCGCTTCTTCGCCATGGTGGGCTTACTCCCGATTGCGACAGTGCGGTCTGGCCCGCGAGCCTAACCGCCCCGCCGCCTGCCGGGGCACCACCGCCGTGCCCGCCGGCTCAGGCCACGTAGGCGAACCGCGTGGCCTCGCGAGGGTGTTCAGCCCGCATCATCGAATGCGTCGTCGAACGCACCGGTGAAATCCAGCCCTTCGAGCCCCGGCACGACAGTGGCCTTCGGTGGGCTCGGCAATCCGGTCATCCCGGCCGGCCGCCCGCTGCCCCGCCCGCCCGGGCGGTCGCCGTGGCGGCCATGGCCCCCGTCGACGAGCACCCAGACGGTGACCTCGCCCGGCGCGTCGTCCCGTACGCCCCACTCCTGGGCCAGGGCGCTGATGATGTTGAGTCCCCGGCCGCCGCGAGCGGTCACCGAGGGGGTGGCCGGAACCGGCCGGGTCGGGCCGCCGCCGTCCGTCACCTCGACGGTCAGTCCGCCCGTCCTGTCGACGCGCCAGGCGGCGCGCACGTCGCCGTCTCCCGTCTCGGTCTGCCGGCCCAGCGGCCTGCCGTGCCGGCAGGCATTACTGAGCAGCTCGGAAAGAATCAGCACCGCATCGTCGACGACCGAATCCGACACCCCGTGGCTGCGCAACTGCTCGCGCATCCGGTGCCGCGCCTGGCCCACGCCCGCAGGGCCATGGGGAACGGCCATGCTCGACGACGTGGGCACCTCCTGTGCCACCACCAACGCCACCCCCGAGACCTCCTTTGCCCCCACGCCACGGAGTGGATGCCCTCCCCAGCTGTGCCGGAAACCGGCGAAGGGGCTGTCAGTGACGCACTCGTCACGAACAGGCACAGTCCGAGTGCGCCGGTGTACTCCCTGTAGTTGATCTCCTGATGGGCAGATGGGCTGATGCGTTCATACGCAGATACGCCGAGGCGTGCCCGGGTGCGCCGATGTCACGAACGGCCGAGCTGGGCCAGGACCTGCTTGGGGCGGTTGGTGATGATGGCTTCGACACCGAGCCGTACGCAGAGCTCGACGTCCTCCGGCTCGTTGACCGTCCAGACGTGCGCCCGGTGCCCGGCCCGGTGGAGACGTTCGATGTAGCCGGGGTGGCTGCGCACGATCCGGACGCTGGGTCCGGCGATGCGCGCCCCCGCGGGCAGCCGTCCGTCGCGCAGCCGGGGCGACACGAACTGCATCAGGTACACGGTGGGCAGATGGGGTACGGCCGCCCGGACGCGGTGCAGCGAGCGGGCCGAGAAGCTCATGACGCGTACCGGCGAAGGGGTGCCGTCCGGCGGCGGTACGTCGAGCTCGAAGCGCTTCAGCAGGTGCAGCAGGCGTTCCTCGACCTGGCCCGCCCAGCGGGTGGGGTGCTTGGTCTCGATGGCCAGCTGGAGCGGCCTCCCGGACGCCCGCGTCTCCACGAGGAGTTCGAGCAGCCGTTCCAGGGTGAGTACGGAGGTGAGCTCGCCGGGCACCGGGTCCCAGTCCGGTGACTCCGTGTCGTCGCGGTCCTTCCAGGAGCCGAAGTCGAGGGCGGCGAGGGCGTTCAGTTCCAGGGCGGAGACCGCGCCGCGGCCGTTGGACGTACGGTTCACCCTGCGGTCGTGTACGCAGACGAGGTGGCCGTCGGCGGTGAGGCGTACGTCGCACTCCAGGGCGTCGGCACCGTCCTCGATCGCCTTCCGGTAAGCGGCGAGGGTGTGCTCGGGGGCGTCGTCGGACGCGCCCCGGTGGGCGATGACCTGGATGGGATGGCGCATGGGGTGCTGCTGCCGTGCTCGGTTCACCCGGGTCATGGTGTCACCGCGGGAACACGGGTGTGCACACCTTGCGACGCGAGGCCGTTTTGTCCGATGTAAGGGTCGTGCGCAGATGCACAGGTCCTGCTTACAGTGGCCTGACGTGTCATGGGAAAAGCTGAGTGCTGACACGTACACAGCGGATCTCTTGCCGAATGACTGATGTGGAACCGAGGAGTAAAGAGCTGTGAGCACCGAGAACGAGGGCAACGAGGGCAACGCGGCCGAGGCCGCCCCGTCCGTACCTCCCGTGCCGGCCGACGCTCCCCAGGCGCGCCCCGAGGACGCGCCCCCCGCCGCCTCCCACCCGGACGAGACGGTCACACGGCAGCAGCCGGTCACGCAGGCGCCGGACCAGCCGCCCGCCCCCGTCCCCTCGTCGCCGGACCCCGCGACCGCGCAGACGGCCGCCTTCCCGACGAACCCGCAGTACGCGCCTCCGCCCCCGCCGCAGTCCGCGGCCGACGCGGGCTGGCCTCCGCCGCCGCCCGCCGTTCCGGCGTACGCCCAGGGGGCGCACGGCAGCGGCGGCGGCCCGGTGTGGGGCCCGCCCGGCGGAACGCACACGCCCGAGGCGCCGCGCAAGCGCGGTGCGGGCGGTCTGGTGGCCGCCGTGGTGGTGGCGGCGCTCGTGGCGGGCGGCATCGGCGGGGCCCTCGGGTACTGGGCCGCGGACCGCAACGACGACTCGGGCTCGACCACGGTCTCCGCCTCGGCGAACCCGCAGGATCTCAAGCGCGACTCGCGCACGGTCGCCGGTGTGGCCGCCAAGGCGCTGCCGAGCGTCGTGACGATCGAGGCGCAGGGCGGTGACGGCGAGGGCGGTACGGGCACCGGCTTCGTATACGACAAGGAAGGCCACATCCTCACGAACAACCACGTGGTGGCCTCCGCGGCGGACAGCGGCCAGCTCACGGCGACGTTCTCCAACGGCAAGAAGTACGACGCCGAGGTGGTCGGCCGGGCCCAGGGCTACGACGTGGCCGTCATCAAGCTGAAGAACCCGCCGAAGTCCCTGGCCCCGCTGCCGCTGGGCAACTCGGACCAGGTGGCGGTCGGCGACTCCACGATCGCCATCGGTGCCCCGTTCGGCCTGTCCAACACGGTCACCACGGGCATCATCAGCGCGAAGAACCGCCCGGTCGCCTCCGGTGACGGCAACGGCGGCAGCAATTCGTACATGAGCGCCCTGCAGACCGACGCCTCGATCAACCCGGGCAACTCCGGCGGCCCGCTGCTCAGCTCGGGCGGCGCGGTCATCGGCATCAACTCGGCGATCCAGTCGACCGGCAGCTCCGGCCAGAGCCAGGCGGGCTCCATCGGCCTCGGCTTCGCGATCCCGATCAACCAGGCGACGACCGTCGCGCAGCAGCTGATCAAGACCGGCCAGCCGGTCTACCCCGTCATCGGCGCCACGGTGACGATGGACGAGCAGAGCGGCGGCGCGGTCATCGCGGAGCGGGGCACGGGCGGCACGGACGCGGTCACGAAGGGCGGCCCGGCAGACAAGGCGGGGCTGCGCGCGGGCGACGTCATCACGAAGTTCAACGACACCGTCGTCGACAGCGGCCCCACACTGATCGGCGAGATCTGGACCCACAAGCCGGGCGACCGGGTCACCCTGACCTACGAGCGCGACGGCAAGACGGCGACGGCCGAAGTCACCCTGGGGGAGCGCAAGGGCGACAGCTGACCGGCTAGGCTGTTCCCGCGCCGGACCGGTCCTCACCGACCGCACCGACGCGGGGTGGGTTGCCCGAGCGGCCTAAGGGAACGGTCTTGAAAACCGTCGTGGCGCGAGTCACCGTGGGTTCAAATCCCACACCCACCGCAGTGAACGGCCCCCGACCGGGCGAATCGGTCGGGGGCCGTTCGTATGGGTGGGGGACTTCTAGGATGGCCGGAGGGGGCGGGGTCGTAGCGCAGAGGTCGTCGCGCGCGGTCTCCAAAACCGTGAGGACGCCGGTTCGAATCCGGTCGGGTCCGCCTCCGCCTTTCCCTCTTCCGAAGTCGCTCATGCGGGCGCTGGGCGCATAGTTCGCCCCAGGTCAGGGGTTTGGTTCGGGTTCCTCACGCTTGCGGGGGAACCGGAAGCGTTGGGTGGTTCGCCGGGACGGCGGTGGGCAGCTTTCGTCCGCGACGTCGTGATCAGCACCGGGCGGTCGGCCGCCGGCCCGGGTTCAGCCTCAGCCCTACTTCCGGTTCCTGGAGGAACAGACATGGCAAGCATCCGTACCGCTCGTGCCCTCGCCGTCGTTGCCGCGCTGCCTCTGGCCGCCGTTCTCCTCGGCGGAGTGGCCCAGGCGGACAACGGCTCGTTCGCGAGCAGCGGGTCGAACGCGGGCGTGGCCACGATCAGCGGCAGCGGGGTCGGCCGGGACAACGCGGGCAACTCCTCGACCTCGCAGCAGCAGGCGACGGGCGCCGGGGCGTCGAACCAGAGCAACTCCGCGCAGGTGAACGGGTCCGGTTTCACCGACATCGACCAGTCCACGTACAACCTGGCGGTGAACTTCACGAACCTCTGGTGAGCCCGCACCGTTCGCAGCCCGGTCGGGGGGCCGGACCGCGACGGACGCACCCGGCGGCCCGCCCGTACGCCACTCCGGCGAACGGGCGGGCCGTCCGCCGTCTGCCTCGGGGCCGACCCTGAGGACCGGGTACGTCCCCCTCCACCTACAGGAGGTGGAGGGGGACCCGGTCCTACACCCTGAGGCGGACGCGGTTTCGGGACCTGGGGGCGATTTGGGAGGCGGGCCCCGCTTCTAGCGTGGAGCCATGACCACGCCAGTCCGTACGCGCACCCACAGGGGAGCCGCACCGGTACGCGCTCACGCGTCGGTGCGCACGCCGGGCGCCTCCGGCTGTGCCGCGCACGCCGCGCGCACGCCGGCGGCGCCGCACCTCCCGTACCCCTCGTTCACGTCGTTCGTGCAGGCGCGCGGTCCGGTGCTGCTGCGGGCGGCGCGCTCGCTCACCGCCAACCCGAGCGACGCCGAGGACCTGCTGCAGACCGCGCTCACCAAGACCTACGTCGCCTGGGACCGGATCGAGGACCACCGTGCCCTCGACGGCTATGTCCGCCGGGCCCTGCTCAACACCAGGACCTCGCAGTGGCGCAAGCGCAAGGTCGACGAGTTCGCCTGCGACGAGCTGCCCGAGCAGGAGGCCGTTCCGGGCCCCGACCCCGCGGAGCGGCAGTCGCTGCACGACGCGATGTGGCGCGCGGTCCTGAAGCTGCCGGCCCGTCAGCGGGCGATGGTCGTCCTCCGCTATTACGAGGATCTGAGCGAGGCGCAGACCGCCGAGGTGCTCGGGGTGTCCGTCGGCACGGTCAAGAGCGCGGTCTCCCGGGCGCTCGGCAAGCTCCGCCAGGACCCGGAGCTGATCTCGGACCGCTGAGCGTTGGCCTCCGTAGCGGCGGAACGGAGTGTTCCGACCTGGCCCCGAGCGGTGTGACATTGCGGGGCGACACCGATTCGTACTCCCGGGAGTAGTGACATACCAAGCGGTATGTGCGCAGAATCAGCGGAACCCTACTGCCGCGTAGCGCCCACCGGGAGGACGCCGTGCTCAGCACCATGCAGGACGTACCGCTGACTGTCACCCGCATCCTGACGCATGGGATGACGATTCACGGGAAGTCGCAGGTCACGACCTGGACTGGAGAGCCGGAGCCGCACCGGCGGAGCTTCGCGGAGATCGGCCGTCGCGCCACCCAGCTCGCCAACGCCCTGCGCGACGAGCTCGGCATCGACGCCGACCAGCGTGTCGCGACGCTCATGTGGAACAACGCGGAGCACGTGGAGGCGTACCTCGCCATCCCGTCCATGGGTGCCGTTCTCCACACGCTGAACCTCCGCCTCCCCGCCGAGCAGCTGGTCTGGGTCGTCGAGCACGCCGACGACAAGGCCGTCATCGTCAACGGCTCCCTGCTGCCGCTCATCGCGCCGCTGCTTTCCCAGCTGACGTCGGTGGAACACCTGATCGTCTCGGGTCCCGGCGACCGTTCCGTCCTGGACGGCGCGACGGTGCGCGTGCACGATTACGAGGAGCTGCTCGCCGGCCGTCCCACCAGCTTCGACTGGCCGGAGCTGGACGAGCGCCAGGCCGCCGCGATGTGCTACACCTCCGGCACGACGGGGGACCCGAAGGGCGTCGTCTACTCGCACCGTTCGATCTACCTGCACTCCATGCAGGTCAACATGTCCGAGTCGATGGGCCTGACCGACAAGGACACCACCCTTGTCGTAGTCCCGCAGTTTCACGTAAACGCTTGGGGACTGCCGCACGCGACGTTCATGTCCGGCGTCAACATGCTGATGCCGGACCGTTTCCTCCAGCCCGCCCCGCTCGCCGACATGATCGAGCGCGAGCGCCCGACGCACGCTGCCGCGGTGCCCACCATCTGGCAGGGCCTGCTCGCCGAGGTCACCGCCAACCCGCGCGACCTCACCTCCATGGCCAACGTCACGATCGGCGGCGCCGCCTGCCCGCCCTCCCTCATGGAGGCGTACGACAAGCTGGGCGTCCGCCTCTGTCACGCCTGGGGCATGACGGAGACCTCGCCGCTCGGCACGATGGCCAACCCGCCAGCCGGACTGACCCCGGAGGAGGAGTGGCCCTACCGCGTCACCCAGGGCCGCTTCCCGGCCGGCGTCGAGGCGCGCCTGGTCGGCCCGGCCGGCGAGCAGCTGCCGTGGGACGGCGAGTCGGCCGGTGAGCTGGAGGTGCGCGGCGCCTGGATCGCCGGTGCCTACTACGGCGGCGCGGACGGCGAGGCGTTGCGGCCCGCGGACAAGTTCAGCGAGGACGGCTGGCTGAAGACCGGTGACGTCGGAGTGATCAGCGAGGACGGCTTCCTCACGCTGACCGACCGGGCGAAGGACGTCATCAAGTCCGGTGGCGAGTGGATCTCCAGCGTCGAGCTGGAGAACGCGCTGATGGCCCACCCGGACGTCGCGGAGGCCGCGGTCGTGGCCGTCCCGGACGAGAAGTGGGGTGAGCGTCCGCTCGCCACGGTCGTCCTCAAGGAGGGCGCCACCGCCGACTACGAGGCGCTGCGGGCGTTCCTCGCCGAGTCCGGCATCGCGAAGTGGCAGCTGCCGGAGCGGTGGTCGGTCATTCCGGCCGTGCCGAAGACGAGCGTCGGCAAGTTCGACAAGAAGGTCATCCGCAAGCAGTACGCGCAGGGCGAGCTGGACATCACGCAGCTCTGAGGCTCTGTGCGGAAAGGACGAGGGCGGTACGGGTGCCTTCCCGTACCGCCCTCGTCATATGCCTCTGTACGCCGGTCAGTTCGTGCCGATCTTCGCGAGCAGGTCGACGATGCGGGACTGCACCTCGTCGCTCGTGGAGCGCTCCGCGAGGAACAGCACGGTCTCGCCCGAGCCGAGGCGCGGCAGTTCCGCCTGGTCGATGTCGGCCGAGGTGTACACGACCAGCGGGGTGCGGTTCAGCTGGCCGTTGGCGCGCAGCCAGTCCACGATCCCGGCCCGGCGGCGGCGTACCTGCATCAGGTCCATCACCACCAGGTTCGGCCGCATCCGGGTCGCCAGCGCGACGGCCTCGCTGTCCGTCGCGGCGCAGGCGACCTGCATGCCCCGCCGTTCCAGCGTCTCCGTCAGCGCGGCGGCGATGTCCTGGTGCTCCTCGATCAGCAGGACGCGCGGCGGGTGCTGTTCGCTGTCGCGCGGCGCGAGCGCCTTCAGGAGCACGGCAGGGTCGGCACCGTACGCCGCCTCCCGTGACGCCTGCCCCAGGCCGGCGGTCACCAGTACGGGCACCTCGGCGGCGACGGCCGCCTGCCGCAGGGACTGGAGCGCCTTTCGGGTGATGGGCCCGGTCAACGGGTCTACGAAGAGCGCGGCGGGGAAGGCCGCGATCTGCGCGTCCACCTCCTCGCGCGAGTGCACGATCACCGGCCGGTAACCGCGGTCGCTGAGCGCCTGCTGCGTGGAGACGTCGGGCGCGGGCCAGACGAGCAGCCGGCGCGGGTTGTCGAGCGGCTCGGGGGGCAGCTCGTCGTCAACGGGCTGCGGGGACGGGCGGTTGGCGACCTCGACCGCGCCACCGGGGCCGTCCAGCGGCTCCGGTCCCTCGGCCGCGTCCTCGTCGGGCGCGCCGATGGCGTACGCGCGCCCTTCGGCCGCGGGCGCGGAGAGCAGCTGCCCCGACCCCTGCCCGTGCACGGTGGGGGCGGGGGGTGTGGCGGCGGGCGCCGCTGGCCCGGGCTGCGGGGGCGCGGGGGCCGGGGTGGGCGGCGCGGGGCGCTCGTCCTGTCCGGGCTGGGGCTCCGGCGGTGCGGCCAGTTTGCGGCGCCGGCCGACGCTGCTGCCGCCGCCCAGGGTCTGGTTCTGCTGGTGGGCGATGTGCTGGGCGAACGGCACGCCCTGGCCCAGTGTGCGCACGCTGAACGCGCGCCCCTGCGTCGAGTCCGGCGCCCCCGGCATCGGCGCCTCGGCGGGCAGCGGCTGCCGCCGAGCGTCGGGCGCGGGCGCCAGCGTACGGGGGCGGGCCGGGGGACCGGCGGGGGCGGCCGTCCCGGTGGTGTGGGTCGTACGTCCGGTGCTCTGCGTTTCCGGCGCGGCGACGGGTGCGGCGGGCCCCTGCCCGGAGGCGTCGTCGTCTCCCCAGCCGCCGGGGTGCGCGGGCGGCGTGGGCCGGTCGGCGCCCGAGGCGGGCTGCTCCGGCTGGGCGGCGGGCGCGAAGGGGGTGCCGGGGGTGCCGAGCCTGGGGTCGGCGGGGGCGGGCGGCGCGGTTTCGGCGGGCGGGCCGGGCGGCGCGGTCTGCGCGGACGGTGCGGCGGGGGCCGGCGGTGCGGCCGGGGCGGGCAGCGCGAACGGTGCGGGCTGCACCTCCTGCGGGCCCGTGTCCCCGTGGCGGGCGCGGCGCCGACCGCTGGGGGCGGACTGGGCCTGCGGCGGCACGGGAGCGTGCTCCGGCGCGTCGGCCGGCGCGTCGGCCGGGGCACTCGCCGGGGCGCCGGTCTGCGCGGGGACGGTGGGGGCTCCGGGGACGGCGCCCGGCGTGCGGTTCAGCCCGGCCCCGGGCTGGTACGCAGCGGGCCCGGCCTCGCGCGTACCCGCGCCGAGGTCGTACGAACCGGAGTCGGGGGCCTCGCGCGTACCCGCGCCGAAGTCGTACGAACCGGACGCGCCGCCCTCATGCGTACCGACAGGAGCCGATGCTCCCCCCGCGCCCCCCGGCACCCCGGCCGCACCCGCGACCCCCGCGCCCAAGGACCCGTCCGGCCCCCCGGCACCCGGGTCCACCCGGTCCGCGTCGGCGGGCGGGAGGGCGAAGGGGACGCGCGGTCCGGCCTCGGCGGCGGCGGCCCGTTCCTGGGCGGCCGCCAGGGCGCGGCGGCGCCGCCCGGTCGGCTGCGGTGCGGGCGCGGGCAGCCCCGGCGAAGGCGAGGGGGCCACCGGGCCGGGAGCCGGTCGGGCGGCGTCATCGAGGTTCGAGAAGGCCGCGGGGGCCGTGGACTCGACGGCGTTCACGACGGGGGGAAGGGCTAGGCGGCCCTCGTCCCCCGGGCTCCCCCGGTGCCCGCCGACCGCGACCGGGACCTGCGCCCCGGCCGGAACGCCCTGCGGGGGCACCGTGTGCCCGCGCTGCGGCCGGCCACCCTGCGCACCCTCCGCGGCGGTCACCACGGACCCCTCCGACGGAGCGGCCGCAGGCAGCGCGAGAGCCTGACCCGGGACGGGCTGAGCCGCCTGCGCGCCCGTCTCGGCGGGGCTGGGCCGCCCACGACGGCGTCCGGAGCCCTCGGCCTGCTGGGCGGGGATCAGCTCGTTGGGGCCCGCCACCTCGGCGGCGGGGGCGGCACGGCGCGCACGCCGCCGCCCGGTCGGGGCGGCCGCGCCGGTGTCCCCGGGGGCCGCCTCCAACTCGCCGCTGCCGTCGGAGCCGCCCATGGGGCTGTCCAGGAAGGCGTCGGTGGAGGAACGCCGCGCACGGCGCCGGCCCCTACCCGCCTCGGGCGCGTCCGACACCACCGGCGCCACCGGCGCAGGGCCCGCATGACCGGTCTCCCCGAGGGGAAGGGGCTCGGGCGCCACCGGGGGAGCTGCCTCCACCTCCGGCGTCGTCACCGTCCCCGCACCCGCGCCGATCGGCACCTCGAGCACGTACGCACTGCCGCTCATGCCCGGCATCTCGTGCGTCTGGAGCACACCGCCGTGCGCGCGGACGATGCCGCTCACGATGGGTACGTGCACGGGGTCTCCCCCGGCGAACGGTCCGCGCACCTCGATGCGTACGACGTCACCGCGCTGGGCGGCGGCGACCACGACGGTCGAGTCGACGTAACCGCCACCGGGCACGAGACGGGCCTTGCCGGTCGAGTCGACGCCGGCGACGTCCGCGACGAGGTGGGCGAGGGCGGTCACCAGACGTCCGGCGTCGACCTCGGCCTCGATCGGCGGGGCGTGCACCGCGAACTGGGCGCGGCCGGGACCGATCAGCTCGACCGAGGCGTCGATTCCGGCGGTGACGACGCCGTCGAGCAGCACCCGCGTCTTGACCAGCGCCTCGGCGCCGGCGTCGAGGCGCTGGTAGCCGAGCACGTTGTCGATGAGCGTCGTCATGCGCGCGTAGCCCGCGGCCAGGTGGTGCAGGATCTGGTTCGCCTCCGGCCACAGCTGGCCGGCGGGGTCGGCGGCGAGCGTGGAGAGCTCGCCGCGCAGCTCCTCCAGGGGGCCGCGCAGCGACTCGCCGAGCACGGCGGTGAGCTGGGTGTGCCGGGCGGTGAGGTCGGCCAGCCGCTCCGCCTGCTCCTCCAGCCCGGAGGCGTAACGCTCGGTGCGGTCGGCCAGCTCGGAGGCGTGGGCCTCCTTGAGGGCGGCGAGCTCGGCGGTGTGCCGCTCGGTGAGCTCACTGACCGCGGTGGTGTGGCTCGCGGTCAGCTCGGCGATCTCGTCCTTGCGCCGCTTGTCCAGCTCCTCGTAGGGCCGGCGGTCGGTGAACGTCATCACGGCGCCGACGAGCTGGTCGCCGTCGCGGACGGGCGCGGTGGTCAGGTCGACCGGCACCTGTTCCCCGCTCTTGGACCACAGAACCTGTCCGCGCACCCGATGTTTGCGTCCCGACTTCAGCGTGTCGGCGAGTGGGGACTCCTCGTACGGGAAGGGCTCGCCCTCCGCGCGTGAGTGCAGGATCAGCGGGTGCAGCTCCTGGCCGCCGAGATCGCTGGCCCGGAAGCCGAGGATCTGCGCGGCGGCGGGGTTGACCAGGACGACCCGGCCGTCCGTGTCCGTCCCGACGACGCCCTCGGCCGCGGCGCGCAGGATCATCTCGGTCTGGCGCTGCGAGCGGGCCAGCTCGGCCTCGGTGTCGACGGTGCCGGACAGGTCGCGCACGACCAGCATCAGCAGCTCGTCACCGGTGTAGCTGCCCCCGTAAGAGCCCTGGACGTCCTTGTACGCCGCCTGCCCGTCCTCCAGGCTGGCGCTGGTCACCTCGACGGGGTACTCGTGGCCGTCGGTACGGCGCGCGACCATGCGCGTGGGCTTGGTACGGCCTCGCTCGTCCGCAGCCTCTGGCCGGCGCATCGACCCCGGGATCAGCTTGGAGTCGAACTCCGGCAGCAGATCGAGCAGTCCGCGGCCGACGAGCGCGGTGCCCGGCGACTCGAACATTTCGAGGGCGATGGTGTTGGCGTTGACGACCGTACCGTTGCAGTTGACGAGCAGGAGCCCGTCCGGAAGGGCGTCGAGTATGGCTGCGAGGCGAGCAGCGCCTCGGGATGGCCTGCTGCTCACGACGACGCTTCCTCCCTGATTACTGCACCTTGCCGACAGCGGCCCCATCTTGCCCCTCGGGCCTCAGGCTGTCACTGAAGGAGTCTAAAGGCAGGGGAGGGGCGTGGGGCTGCGGATGAGGGGGAGCTCTCACCAAGGTTTGGTGCGTACGTTGTACGGCTCCGACTCGCAGCGCGCCCCGCGGCGACCCGCCGGCGGGCCTCGGGCCCGCTCACCGCACGTTCGGCAGGACCGGCCGCAGACCGTTCCACCGGGCGATCTCGCACCCATTGGTACGCCTGAACGAGGCGTCGACGTGACGGCCGTGCCAGGTGCCGGTGACCCGGGCGGTGGATTCCCCGCCGTACTGCTGCGTACACATCGCGTCCCGGGGAACCGGCGCGAACGGGTCCGCGCCCTCCCCCTCCAGCTGATCCAGCCGCTCGCACGCCTGCGCCGCGACCGGGTGGCTCCCACCGGCCGGCCCGCACTCCAGCTCGTACCGGCCGTCGGCCTCCGGGTTCCCAGACCCGGCGACGACCACGGTGAGCCGCGTTCCGTCGCCGTCGTCCTGGAGGAGCGGCAGGGAGAGCGGCAGCGGGAAGGGCCCGGACGCGGCGGTGGCGGCGGGCGCGGCGGCGGACAGTGCGGCGAGGGACGCGACTGCGGTCAGGGCGAGACGGCGCATCATGGCGGACTCCTGTGGCGGAAGAACCTGCGGGGGCGGCGCCCCCGCCCTGCCTAACGCGCCACCCGCCCCGGCGTTGCGCACGGCAACCGCTTTGCCCTCGCGGTCGACCGCCTAGTACCGTAGGCCGCGATTGGTGGCGCGGCGTGCAGCTGTGTCATCATCTGCACGCACCACTCGCGCTCGCGCGGGCGTTGCGGATGGAGGCGTCGCCTAGTCCGGTCTATGGCGCCGCACTGCTAATGCGGTTTGGGGCTTACCCCCCATCGAGGGTTCAAATCCCTCCGCCTCCGCTCCACACCGAAGCCCCGGTCCCCAGGACCGGGGCTTCGGCCGTTCCCGGCCAGGCTCCCGGCGTTTGCCCAGCTCAGGCCGGGTGCGGCTAATGGATTTCGCGTCCCGGCGCAGGTCATGTAATGTTGTTCTCGCAACGCCGACGGGGCAGAAAAAACCCCGGAAGCACAAGCACTCGTAGCTTAACGGATAGAGCATCTGACTACGGATCAGAAGGTTGCAGGTTCGAATCCTGCCGAGTGCACAGCAGCCCGAAGGCCCTCAGGAGAAATCCTGAGGGCCTTCGGCGTTTGCGGGTGCGGAACCCCGGCCGCTTGGCAGCCGGCTCGGACTTCTGGCTCCGGTGAGTGGCCCCAGTACTCCAACTCGCCTCACTGGTTGCGGAGTTACCTTTCGGGGGAAGCCCTCCGGGTCGTCGGCGGCGCGACGGAGACTGGATCCTTCGCTGACGTGGCTGGGGGATTTCGTGGTCATCGAGTACATCCGGTATCGCATTGCGGAGCCGGAGCGGCGGGTTGCCTTCGAGGGGGCCTGTGCCAGGGCTGCCGGGGAGCTGGACAGGGCGCCGGAGTGCCTGGCGTACGAGCTGGGCCACGGGGTGGAGGAGCCGGAGCGGTACATCCTGCGGATCGAGTGGACCTCCCTGGAGGGCCATGAGCAGGGGTTCCGGGGGGGCCCGTGGTTTCCGTCCTTCCTGGCGTCCGTGCGGCCTTTCATCGGGGACATCGAGGAGATGAAGCACTACGAGCGGACCGCCGTCGTCTCCGGGGGAAGGGGCGACGCGGTGCGGGCGGAAACGCTGGCGGAGGCCGTCGGGGGGATCGAAGGGCTCCGGCGGCTGAGCAACGCGTTCTATGACGGGGTGCTGAGCGATCCGCTGCTGGCGCCCGTGTTCGCCGTCTTCAGCCGTACGCATATCGAGCATGTCGCCGTCTGGCTCGACGAGGTCTTCGGGGGCGCCACCCGGTACACGGATGATCTCGGCGGGCACCAGGCGCTCCTGAAGTCCCACCTGGGCATGGCCATCACCGAGGAACAGCGGGTGCGCTGGATGGAGCTGATGAGCGAGGCCGTCGCCAAGGAGCTGCCGGACGATGAACTGCTCCGGCGGCGCGTCATCGAGTACTTCGACCGGGGGACCCGGATCGCCCGAGACGTCTCCGCCGATCCCGTCGGCACCGACCTCGGGAACCCCGGGCCGACCCCTCGGTGGGGATGGGACGGGTTGGTCTGAGTCCGGAGGGGCGGCTTCGGCAACAGACCCCGGGCCCTCGGGCCCCCGGCTGACTTCGGCCAGAGGGTCGCGCAGTGCGATGCGCGGAGGGCCCGAGGGGGAGCCGCCCGCTCCCGCACCTCACCGCTCCGCGGCCGCCACCCGGGAGGCCGTTCCGGGCTGCTGCGCGACCGTGACCGGCCGGCGGCGGACCGGGATGCCGGTCGTCGGGTTCGCCACGCCCCAGGCGGCGCCCTTGCAGATCAGCTCCTTGTAGACGGCGGCGATCCGGCCCTTCAGCGCCGCCTTGACCGCGCGGTCGTCGGCGGTGACGTACTGGATGAGGCCGTCCTTGCGGCCCAGCGAGACGCACTGGTTGAAGTAGCGCAGCGGGGTGGACGGGATCTTGGTGCCGGTGAGGCGGGCCGCGAGGGCGTCGGCCGCCTGCCAGGCGGTGGGGACGCCCGAGGCGCAGGACATCCGCAGCGGCTTGCCGCCGGGGCCGGCGACGAGGGCCGCGTCCCCGATCGCGTACACATCGGGGTGCGAGACCGAGCGCATGGTCGCATCGACCACGATCTGGCCGGTCTCGGAGGTCTCCAGGGCGGTGGCCGCCGCCAGCGGGTGGACCGCGAAGCCGGTCGTCCAGACGGTGACCGCCGCCGGGAACGAGGTGCCCTTGGCCGTGGTGACGTAACCGGCGCCGACTTCCGCGACGGCGGTGTGCTCGTGGACGGTGATCCCGAGCCGGTCGACGACCTTGCGGACGTGGCGGCGGCCGGCGGGCGAGAGCCAGTCGCCGAGCCCGCCGCGCGCGGCGAGGGCGATGTCGAGGTCCGGGCGGGCCTCGGCGAACTCGGTCGCCGCCTCAAGGCCGGTCAGGCCGCCGCCGACGATCAGCACGGACTGGCCGGGCGCGAGGGCGGCCAGCCGGTCGCGCAGCCGGAGCGCGCCCGGGCGGCTCGCGATCTCGTGGGCGTGCTCGGCGGTCCCGGGGACGCCCTGAGTGTTCCAGGCGCTGCCGAGGGCGTAGACGAGGGAGTCGTACGCCAACTCCTCCTCGCCGTCCGCGCTCTCGACGGTGACGGCCTTGCGGTCGACGTCCACGGCGGTGACGCGGCCGACTTTCAGCTCCACGCCGGTCCCGGCGAACATCTCGGTGAAGGGGCGGAGCTTGAGGTCCTGGCCCGCCGCGAGCTGGTGCATGCGGACGCGCTCCACGAAGTCGGGCTCCGCGTTGACGAGGGTGACGGTGACGTCCTCGCGGCGCAGCCGCCTGGCGACGCGGCCCGCCGCGATGGCTCCGGCGTATCCGGCTCCGAGGACGATGATGCGGTGCTGCTGCATGTGCCTGCTCCTGTCTCGCGCGGGTTCGCCCCTGCGGGGTGGTTTCTCGCCCCTTGAACCGGGTAGCCCGCGCTTTCCTGACAGGAGAGTGATGTGACCCGCGTCACTACGTACTCAGAAGGCCGTGAGCAGCGGCTTTCCGTGTTCCATGGCGGCCCACTGCCGGGTCGCGCGTTCCAGTTTGTCCGGGTTGACCTGGTTGCGGAACGAGGCGATTCCCTCCGGAGTGACTTCTACACACATGACGCCGATGATCCGTTCGCCGACGACCGCCAGAACGGCGGTGGAACCGTTGGCGTGTGTCATGTGCAGTTCGACGGAGCCGCCGGTGAACGCGGTCTTCGCCTTGCCCGGCTTGAGCAGGCCGCGCATGAACGTCGCGACGGCCTTCGCGCCCTCGAACGCCTTGGCACGGGCGGGCACCTTCCCGCCGCCGTCGCCGATGGAGATCGCGTCGGCGGTCAGCAGCTCCACGAGCGGTTCGGTACGGCCGCCGGCGGCGGCGAGCAGGAACTCCTCGATGACCCGGCGGGCGGCGGCCTCGTCCACCTCGGTGCGCGTCCGGCCGTCGGCGATGTGCTTCTTCGCCCGGTGGTACACCTGCTGCACGGCGGATTCGCTCAGGTCCAGGATCTCCGCGATCTCCCGGTGCGGATAGCCGAACGCCTCGCGCAGCACGTAAACGGCCCGCTCGCCCGGTGTCAGCCGCTCCATGAGCGTGAGCACGGCGTACGAGACCGACTCGCGCTGTTCCACCGTGTCGGCGGGGCCGAGCATGGGGTCCCCGGTGAGCAGCGGCTCGGGCAGCCAGGCGCCCACGTACGTCTCGCGGCGGGCGCGGGCGGAGGTGAGCTGGTTGAGGCAGAGGTTGGTGAGGACCTTCGTCAGCCACGCCTCGGGGACCTCGATCCGCCCGGTGTCGGTGGCCTGCCAGCGCAGGTAGGTGTCCTGCACGGCGTCCTCGGCCTCGCTCGCCGAGCCCAGGAGGCGGTAGGCGATGGCCTCCAGCCGGGGCCTGGCCGCCTCGAACCGGTCCACGTCCTGCATGGTCGGGGTCATGCCAGGATCGTAGCGGCCGGGTGTGAGAGCGCCGGGGAACGGTGCCGCCGGGCGGGGCCGCCACGCGCGGGGTGTCACATGGTGGCCGGCGCGATGTTCTGGTTGGCGCGGAAGAAGTTGTCCGGGTCGTAGGTGCGCTTGGCGGCTGCCAGGCGCTCGTACGTGGTGCGGTAGGTGGAGCGGACCCGGTCCGGTTCCTCGGCCTCGCCGAGGAAGTTGACGTAGGCACCGCCCATGGAGTGGGGGTGCAGTTCGGTCCAGTAGTCGACGCACCACTGACGGATCGGTTCCGCGTTGGCGGGGTCGGGGTCGACACCCGCGATGACGCCGGACCACTCGGCGTCCCGGTAGGCCCATGGCGTCGCGTCGGAGGCGACCCGGTGGGCCGCACCGTCCACCGGATACAGGTGCATGGTCGACAGGCCGGTGGGAAGAGCGCGGCCGTACTTCTCGTGCACCTCGACCGCCGCGTCGGAGATCGAGTCGAAGAAGTCGCCGCGCCAGTACCACTGGAGTCCCTTGGGGATCAGGTCGTCGAACATCGACTGGAGCGCGGGGTAGGGCATGGGGCTGGTGAAGTGGAAGGCCGGTGGTGCCGGATCGCCGACCACCGAGAGGGTCTCCTCCAGCCGGTCGTCCGTGAGGTCACCGGTGCTGCACCAGATCACGGCGCACATCTTCCGGCCATGGATCTCCGCCGGGAACGGAGGAGCCGGCGGAACGGTCAGGAGGGCGAAGAACCCGTACAGATCCTCCGGCGCCGCGGGCAGGAAGTCGCGATACCAGCGCAGTACTTCGCCCGTGCGCTCGACCGGCCACACGGTCACTCCGGCGCCCACCGTGTCCACCGGATGCAGCCGGTAGGTGAACGAGGTGACAACGCCGAAGTTGCCGCCGCCGCCCCGCAGCGCCCAGAACAGATCGGGGTGGTCCGTCTCGGAGGCGGTCACGAAGCTGCCGTCGGCCAAGACGACGTCCGCGGACACCAGGCTGTCGATCGTGAGGCCGTACGCGCGGGTCAGATAGCCGTGGCCGCCGCCCAGCGTGAGGCCGCCCACGCCGGTGGTCGACATGATTCCGGCCGGTACGCCCAGGCCGAACGTGTGCGTGGCGTGGTCGAGATCGCCGAGCAGACCGCCTCCGCCCACCTGTGCCGTCCGCGCTTCGGGGTCGACGCGCACCGAGCGCATCGGCGACAGATCGAGGGTCAGCCCGTCCTCGACCAGGCACAGGCCGGGGCCGCTGTGTCCGCCGCCACGGACGGCCAGTTCGAGTCCGGCGTCCTGGGCGAAGGCGAGCGTGGCCCGTACGTCCGCCGCGTCGGTGCACCGGGCGATGGCGGCGGGGCGCCGGTCGATCATGGCGTTGTACAGGCTGCGACTCTCGTCGTAGTCCGCGTCCGCCGGAGTGGTGACTGTTCCTCGGAGAGTCGTACGCAGGCTGTCGAGGGCAGTGTTGTCGATGCTGGTCATGGGGGAACACCTCGGAGGGATGCAGATCGCGCACCCACTGCCTCCAGTGTGACCCACATCACGTCCCGGACCCAGGTGTGGGACCGTTGCCCGGTTCGCAATCGACCGTTTCCATCAGCCCGGGAGTCCGCGTATGGAATGGCAGTGCACCGGCCTCCGCTGGCCCGAGGGCTCCGACGGCCCCGCGCTGGGCTGGCGCAAGGGGACGCGGACGCGGGCGAGCGTCCTGGCGTACGGAAAGGAGTTCGGCTTCCGGGCGTCCGGCGAGCGGCGCTGCTCCGGGGCCCGGGGCAACGCGTGCCCGCTGGGTGCGGTGGTCCCGGCGGGCTCCACGGGCGGGCGCTGCCCGGAGTGCGGGCGGCTCGACCGGGCGCACTCGGTCGCCGCCGACACGATCCCGGACGACCCCCGGACGTACCGGGTGTACCTCGCGTGGTTCGGGCCCGGCATGGTGAAGGTCGGGATCACCGCCGAGGAGCGAGGCGCGGCACGGCTGCGGGAGCAGGGCGCGGTGGTCTTCAGCTGGCTGGGCCGGGGGCCGCTGATGGCGGCGCGCCGGGCCGAGGAGGTGCTGCGGGCGGCGCTCGGGGTTCCGGACCGCATCCCGTACGCCCGCAAGCGGGAGGTGCGGGCGTCCCTGCCGGACCCGGCGGAGCGGGCCGCCGAGGTCGCGGAGCTGTACGGCGAGGCGGCGGCCCTGGAGGGCGCCGGGTGGCCGGAGGCGCTGGAGCGGCTGCCGTTCGCGGCGGTCGACCACGCGGGGGTGTTCGGGCTGGGGGCGGGGTCCGGCCCCGTCCGCGCGGTGGCCGGGCTGGTGGACGGCGGCGCGGTGGCGGGGAGGCTCGTCGCGGCGGCCGGCCCCGACCTCCACCTGGACGCGGGCGGTCAGGGCGTCGTCATCGTGGACACGCGGCTGATGACCGGCTGGACGCTGACGGCGGCCGGGGCGGGCGCCGCCGGGGTCGGCGTGCCGACCGTCGTGGTGGGGGGTGGCGCGGCGCAGGACGGGCTGTTCTGAGAGGGTCGGCCGCATGGGTGACGATCACGACGACGTGATGCGGTTCCGGCAGCGGCTCGGGCTGCCCGGACTCATCGACGTGCACACGCATTTCATGCCGGAGCGGGTCCTGCGCAAGGTGTGGGCGTACTTCGACTCGGCGGGCCCGCTGACCGGGATGGAGTGGCCGATCGCCTACCGGCACGAGGAGGCGGAACGGCTCGCCCTGCTCCGCTCGTTCGGGGTGCTCCGCTTCACGTCGATGCTGTACCCGCACAAGCCGGGGATGGCGGCCTGGCTGAACGACTGGGCGGCCGGATTCGCCGCCCGGACGCCGGACTGCCTGCACACCGCGACGTTCTTCCCCGAGCCGGACGCCGGGCGCTATGTACGAGAGGCCGTCGAGGCGGGGGCCCGGGTCTTCAAGGCGCACCTCCAGGTCGGCGCGTACGACCCGAACGACCCGCTGCTCGACCCGGTGTGGGGCCTGCTCGCGGAGGCGGGCATCCCGGTCGTGACCCACTGCGGCTCGGGCCCGGCCCCCGGCAAGCACACCGGTCCCGGTCCCATCGGCCGCGTCCTCGCCCGTCATCCCCGGCTGCCGCTGATCGTGGCGCACATGGGCATGCCGGAGTACGCGGAGTTCCTGGCGCTCGCGGAGACGTACCCGGAGGTCCGGCTCGACACGACGATGGCGTTCACGGACTTCGTCGAGGAGTTCAGCCCGTTCCCGCCGGCGGAGCACGGGCGCCTCGCGGACCTCGGCGACCGTGTGCTGCTGGGCACGGACTTCCCGAACATCCCGTACCCGTACGCCCATCAACTGCACGCCCTGGAAAGGCTCGGCCTGGGTGACGACTGGCTGCGGGCCGTCTGTCACGACAACGCGAAGGCGCTGTTCGGCGTCTGAGATCCCCGCCGCGGCTTTCTCAGGGAATTCACAGAAACGGAAAAGAACTCTCTCAGAGCCGTCTCACAGGCTGGCGTCATGACGACGACGACCTCGCCCCAGGGGCGTACCGAACTGCTCAGGCCGGACCGTACCCCTGTGCGGGTGCTGGTCGTGGACGACGAGGCTTCGCTCACGGAGCTGCTGTCGATGGCGCTTCGTTACGAGGGCTGGGATGTGCGCAGTGCCGGGGACGGTGCGGCGGCCGTGCGTACGGCCCGCGCCTTCCGGCCCGATGTGGTGATCCTCGACGTGATGCTGCCCGACATGGACGGACTCGCCGTCCTCGGCAGGCTGCGGCGGGAACTGTCCGATGTGCCGGTGCTGTTCCTCACCGCGCGGGACTCCGTGGAGGACCGGATCGCCGGGCTCACGGCGGGCGGCGACGACTACGTCACCAAGCCGTTCAGCCTGGAGGAGGTCGTGGCCCGGCTGCGCGGCCTGATCCGGCGGTCGGGGACGGCGGCGGCGCGCAGCGAGTCGCAGCTCGTCGTGGGCGACCTGATGCTGGACGAGGACAGCCACGAGGTGAGCCGGGGCGGGAGGAACATCCACCTGACGGCGACCGAGTTCGAGCTGCTGCGGTTCCTGATGCGCAACCCGCGCCGGGTGCTCAGCAAGGCGCAGATCCTGGACCGGGTCTGGAACTACGACTTCGGTGGCCAGGCGAACGTGGTCGAGCTGTACATCTCCTACCTGCGCAAGAAGATCGACGCGGGCCGCACACCCATGATCCACACCCGGCGCGGGGCGGGGTACCTGATCAAGCCCGGTGAGTAGCGGAGTGCGGCGGCCGTGGACCCTGCGTACCCGCCTCGTGGTCTCGGCGGTGACACTGATCGCCGTCGTGGCCGCCGTGATCGGCTCGGTCACCGCGATCGCGTTCCACAGTTACATGTACGGGAAACTCGACGACCAGCTGCGGGACATCGCGGTCCGGGCGCAGCGGGTGCCGGGTGTTCCCGCGCCCAGGGGGCCGAAAACGTCCCCGGCGCATGATCCGCTCGGTTTCATCGGCATGGGCGGCCAGCCGCTGGAGACCTTCGGCGCGCTGGTCGAGCGGGGGGAGATCACGGACTCGGCCGTCGTGAAGGACGGCGGGTTCGACGCGGGCGAGAACACCGAACCGCTGACCGCCGCCCAGCGGGACGCCGTGGTGGCGGCCGGTGTCGCGGCGGACGACCGTGCGCACGACGTGGAGCTGCCCGGCCTGGGCGGTTACCGGGTGCGGACGGTGCCCACGAGCGACGGCGGCACGGTCCTCGTCGGCATCCCCACCACCGAGGTGAGCCGCGCGCTGGGCACCCTGATCCTGGTGGAGGTCTGCGTGACCGGCGCGGGGCTCGTCGCGGCGGGAATCGCGGGCGCGGCGATGGTCGGTGTGGCGCTCCGGCCGCTGCGCCGGGTGGCGGCGACCGCGACCCGGGTCTCGGAACTGCCCCTGCACAGCGGAGAGGTGGCCCTCCTCGAACGCGTCCCGGGAGCCGAGGCGGACCCGCGCACGGAGGTGGGCCAGGTCGGCGCGGCGCTGAACCGGATGCTGGGGCATGTGGGTTCGGCCCTGGACGCGCGGCAGCGCAGCGAGACACGGGTGCGCCAGTTCGTCGCGGACGCCAGTCACGAACTGCGGACCCCGCTGGCTTCGATACGCGGCTACGCCGAACTCACCCGGCGCGGCGGCGAGGACCCCGGTCCGGACACCCGGCACGCGCTCGGGCGCATCGAGGCGGAGGCGCAGCGGATGACGGGCATGGTCGAGGACCTGCTCCTGCTCGCCCGCCTGGACGCGGGCCGCCCGCTCTCGTACGAGAGCACCGATCTCTCGCCGCTGGTCGTGGACGCGGTGAGCGACGCCCGCGCGGCGGACCGCGCCGAGCCCGCCCGCCACTGGCGCCTGGACCTCCCGGACGCCCCGGCGACGGTCCGCGCCGACCCCACCCGCATCCACCAGGTCCTGGTCAACCTCCTGGCCAACGCCCGCACCCACACCCCGCCGGGCACCACGGTCACCGCCCGCGTCCTGGCCGGCCCCGCCGCCCCCTGGGTCACCCTGGAGATCCAGGACGACGGCCCCGGCATCCCCCCGGACCTCCTCCCCCACGTGTTCGAACGCTTCGCCCGGGGCGACGCCTCCCGCTCCCGCCACGCCGGCTCCACGGGCCTCGGCCTCGCGATCGTCCAGGCGGTGGTGACGGCCCACGACGGCGCGGTGGAGGTGCGGTCGGTGCCGGGGGAGACGGTGTTCGCGGTGCGGCTGCCGGTGGCGGGGGCGTGGACGGCTCCCGCCGGATGACCAGGGCCGGGCAGGCGGGGCGCCGGACATCCGTGGCTCCCGTCCAGCGGGTCAGCGTCTCGAAGCCGTTGTCACCGCAGTACGTCACGATCAGGCCCAGCGCCCCGGACTCGTTGCTGTTCACCGCTGCCGCTGTGGCCTCCGCCGGCGTGCGGCCCGCGCCCACGGCGGCTGCGCCCGCAGCCGCCGCCGACGCATGCGTCCGCCGGTTCCACAGGCGCGCCACAGCCTCACCACACGCCTGTGACAGCGCCGTTCGCGACTGTCGACGGCATGCGAACTGAGACTCCTTGGAGCGCCCTGCCGGCCCGGGACCACGTCCTGGCCGGGGTGGGGGGTGCGGCGGGTGTGCCCGTGCTCGATGTGGTGGTGCCCGTCTACAACGAGGAGAAGGACCTCGAACCGTGCGTGCTGCGGCTGCACGAGCACCTGGCCCGCACCTTCCCGTACGCCTTCCGGATCACCGTCGCCGACAACGCGAGCACCGACCGGACGCCCGAGGTGGCGGAGCGGCTCGCGCGGTCGCTGCCGGGTGTGCGGTCCTTCCGGCTGGAGGAGAAGGGGCGCGGCCGTGCGCTGCGGACCGTGTGGACGCACTCGGACGCGCCGGTGCTCGCGTACATGGACGTCGATCTGTCCACCGACCTCAACGCGCTGCTTCCGCTGGTGGCGCCGCTGATCTCCGGGCACTCCGACCTCGCCATCGGGTCGCGGCTCGCGCGGAGTTCGCGGGTGGTGCGGGGGACGAAGCGGGAGTTCATCTCGCGGGCGTACAACATCATCCTGCGTTCGTCGCTGGCCGCGCGGTTCAGCGACGCGCAGTGCGGGTTCAAGGCGATCCGGCGGGAGGTCGCGCAGCGGTTGCTGCCGATGGTGGAGGACACCGGCTGGTTCTTCGACACCGAGATGCTGGTGCTCGCCGAACGGGCCGGGCTGCGCATCCACGAGGTGCCCGTCGACTGGGTGGACGACCCCGACTCCACGGTCCACATCGTCCGGACCGCCACCGAGGACCTGAAGGGCGTGTGGCGGGTGGGGCGGGCGCTGGCAGTCGGCGCGCTTCCGCTGGACCGGCTGGCGCGGCCCTTCGGGGACGATCCGCGCGACCGGGCGATCGGCGGGGTGCCGGGCGGGCTCGCCCGGCAGCTCGTCGGGTTCTGTGTCGTGGGCGCCCTGTCCACGCTGTTCTACCTGGCGCTGTACTCCCTCTTCCGGCTCGGCACCGGTCCCCAGCTCGCCAATGGGGCCGCGCTCCTCGTTTCGGCCGTCGCGAACACCGCCGCGAACCGGAGGCTCACCTTCGGGGTACGTGGCCGGGGCGGCGCGGTCCGTCACCAGGCGCAGGGACTCGTGGTGTTCGCCATCGGGCTCGCCCTGACCAGCGGTTCGCTGGCGGCCCTGGGCGCGGCCTCCGGCTCGCCCTCGCACAGCACCGAGCTCGCGGTGCTCATCGCGGCGAACCTCGCGGCGACGGTGCTGCGTTTCCTGCTCTTCCGCGCCTGGGTCTTCCCGGACCGGGAGCGGGGAAACGCGGCGACGGCTCCTGGGCCGACCGCGTCGTACCCGGCAGACCCCGCGCACGACGCCGCCGTTCCCGTACCCCTTCCCACCGAAACCACCCCCGACCCGAGGGACGCCCGATGACCACGCTCGATCCTGCCTACGCTCCGGCCGCCCGGCCGGACACCCCCCCGGGGCACGCACGGGCCGGTGCCTCCCTGCCCCGCCGGATCTGGCGCGGCCGGGCCGAGGACGCGCCCTGGGTACGCCCCGCCTTCCTGGCCCTGCTGCTCGTCATCACGCTGGCCTACCTCTGGAACCTCAGCGCCTCCGGCTACGCCAACTCCTTCTACTCCGCCGCCGTGCAGGCCGGCAGCCGCAGCTGGAAGGCGTTCTTCTTCGGCTCGCTCGACGCGGCCAATGCCATCACCGTCGACAAACCGCCGGCCACCCTGTGGCCCATGGCCCTGTCGGTGCGGCTCTTCGGGCTCAGCTCCTGGGCGATCCTCGCCCCGCAGGTGGTGATGGCCGCCGCCACGGCCGGGGTGCTGTACGCGGCCGTGCGCCGCAGGTTCGGTGCCGCCGCCGGGCTCATCACCATGGCGGTGTTCGCGCTGACGCCCGTCGCCGCGCTGATGTTCCGCTTCAACAACCCGGACGCGCTGCTCGCGCTGCTGATGACCGTCACGGTCTACTGCGTGCTGCGCGCGATGGAGAAGGGCCGCACGAAGTGGCTGGTGTGGGCGGGCGTCGCGGTGGGAATCGCGTTCCTGTCGAAGACCCTCCAGGCGTTCCTGATCCTGCCGCCGCTGGCCGTGCTGTACGCGGTGTTCGCACCGGTGTCCGTACGCAAGAGGTTCGGGCAGCTCGGTCTCTCCGCGCTCGCCATGGTCGTCGCGGGCGGCTGGTGGGTGGCGGCAGTCGAACTGTGGCCCGCCTCCTCACGCCCGTACATCGGCGGGTCGCAGAACAACTCGTTCCTGGAGCTGACCTTCGGCTACAACGGGCTCGGCCGGATCAACGGCGAGGAGACCGGCAGCGTCGGTGGCGGGGGCGGCCGGGGCGGCGGTGGTCAGTGGGGTGAGACCGGCATCGGCCGGATGTTCGACTCCGAGGTGGGCGCCCAGATCTCCTGGCTGCTGCCCGCCGCCCTGATCCTGCTCGTGGCCGGAATCCGGCTGACCTGGCGAGTGAAGCGGACGGACACCGCCCGGGCGGCGTTCCTCGCGTGGGGCGGTTCGCTGCTGATGACGGCCGCGGTGTTCAGCTTCATGGCCGGGATCTTCCACCAGTACTACACGGTGGCCCTGGCCCCCTATCTGGCCGCGCTGATCGGCATGGGCGTCACGGTCCTGTGGGAGGAGCGGGCCCGCTGGTGGGCGGGCGCCGTGCTCGCGGGGACCGTCGCGGTGACGGCGTACTGGGCTCACGTCCTGCTCGGCCGCACCCCGGACTACCAGCCGTGGCTGCGGACGGCCGTCCTCGTCACCGGCCTCGTGGCGGCGGTGGGCCTGCTGCTCGCTGGGCGGCTCGGCCGGCAACTGGCGCTGCTCACCGTGGTGCTGGGCTTCGCCGCGTCGCTCGCCGGGCCGGCCGCGTACACCATGAGCACCCTGAACACGGGCCACCAGGGCTCCATCGTCACGGCCGGCCCGTCCTCGGGCGGCATGGGCGGCGGACCGGGCGGCGGGGGCGGCCGAGGCGGCCCGGGAGGCGGCGGACCCGGCGGCATGCCCCCGGGGCAGGGCGGCACCAATCAGGGCACCGGCATGGGCCAACCCCCCACCGGCACCCCGCCCGGCCAGGGGACGGGCCGGAACCAGGACCAGCCCCCCACGCAGAACGGCGGAAACGCCCAGACCGGCGGCTCCAGCCAGAACGGCCGTCGCGGCACCTTCCCCGGCATGGGCGAACGCGGCGGCCCGGGCGGCGGCATGGGCGGTCTCCTCAACGGCGCGTCCGTCGACTCCGAGGCCAAGGCGCTCCTGGAGAAGAACGCCGGTGACTACACCTGGGCCGCCGCGGCCATCGGCTCCCAGAACGCCGCGAGCTACCAACTCGCCACCGAGGAGCCCGTCATGGCGATCGGCGGCTTCAACGGAAGCGACCCGTCCCCGACGCTCGCGGAGTTCAAGAAGTACGTCGAGGACGGCCGCATCCACTACTTCGTCTCGGGCGGCGGCATGGGCGGAGGCGGCATGGGCGGCAGTGGCACCGCCTCGCAGATCTCCTCCTGGGTGGAGAAGAACTACAAGGAGGTGACAGCGGGCAGCGCCACCTTCTACGACCTCACCCAGCCGAAGACGGCCGGCTGACGGTTCGCGAACTCAGCGCCGCAGCAACAGATCGGCCACGACAGGGCGGTGGTCCGAGGCAAGAGTCTCGGCCACCGCCGCGCCGCGTACCCGCACGGTGTCCTTCGAAACGGCCACGTAGTCGATCCGCTGCACCGGATTCCGCGCCGGGTAGGTCGGGCCGCCCGGCTCGATGTCGGTCAGCTCGTTCCACAGCGGCGCCAGCTCGGGCGCGGTCGGCGGCGCGTTGAAGTCGCCGAGCAGGATCTGCCGCACCGGCCGCCGCTCGTGCGCCTGGTCCTCCGCCATGATCCGCCGCGTGTCCGCGACCTGGGCGACGCGTACGGACGGGTCGCCCCGGTAGTCGAGGTGCGTCGCGTACACATGGACGGGCAGCCCGCGCACCTTCAGCACCACCTCGCCGAAGCCGGGCGCGGGCGCCGGGACCGGGTTCGGGTCCTGCGTGGAGAGCCGGGTCAGATCGTGGTTCTCGGCGCTCACGATCCGGTACCGGGACAGCACGGCGACGCCGAACTCCCGCCGCGGCCCGCCCTCCTGCACCGGGTCGAGGCTGTAGATCGGCGCGAAGGACACGTGCATCCGAAGGCGCCGGCCCAGCTCGGCCGCCAGGTCCCGCCACTCGCTGCGGTCGCCCCAGTGGACGTCCACCTCCTGGAGCCCGATCACATCCGCGTCCAGGGCGCGCAGCGCGGCCACCTGCCGGTCGAGATCGAAGACGTTGTCCATGCCCGACCCGGCATGGATGTTGTACGTGGCGACGCGCAGCGGGACCGACTGCCCGGGCGCCTGCCCGTGCCCCGCCGCCGTCGCGGGAGGCGCGAGCGCGGCCACCGACAACCCAGCGGCTACCAGGACTTCCACCGTACGACGACGCAGTGACATATCACTCCAGCTTCCGGGGCAGGTCGTATCCGATGCGGCGACCGGCACCGTACCCATGAGCGGACACTTGTACGCCCCAACCACCCCGATCCCCGGCCGATCAGGCCACGACAGCGGCATAGCATCGGGCCGGGCCCGCCGGACCGTACGCCTCCGCTTCAGGGGCACACGCGGTACGCGGCCGGCCCGTCCGTCCCGCCGGCGAGACGAGGGAGTGCGCCATGGTGTCCGCGGCCGACCGCAGGAAGAACCCTGTCCGGTCCAGCGTGTGGCTGGAGACCCGGCAGCCCGCGCGCTCCCGCCGCACGGACCAGCCGGCCGGGCTCGACCGGGACCGGATCACCGCGGCCTCGGTCCGGCTGCTGGACGCCGAGGGCCTGGCGAAGTTCTCCATGCGCCGGCTGGCGGCCGAGCTGAACGTGACGGCGATGTCCCTGTACTGGTACGTGGACACCAAGGACGACCTGCTGGAACTGGCCCTCGACGCGGTCTACAGCGAGATCGCGCCGCCACCCGGTGACGCCCCCTGGCAGGACCGGCTGCGCGCGGTGGCGGCGGCGTACCGGGGGCTGCTGGTGCGGCACGTCTGGGTCTCGCCGCTCGCGGGCCGGTTCCTCAACCTCGGCCCGCACGCGCTGCTGGTGACCCGCACCGTGCAGGACGTGATCCGGGCGACCGGGCTGCCGCCGGAGGACCGGGGCGGCGCGCTGTCGGCGGTCTTCCAGTTCGTGTACGGATTCGGCACGGCCGAGGGCCGGTTCGCGCGGCGGAGCGCGGAGGCGGGGCTCACCCAGGACGAGTACGTCCGGCAGGCGGTGGCGGCGATCCAGGAGCAGCCCCGGCTCGACGGCTTCGTGGAGGACTCGCCGGGCCTGACGGCGGCGCGCGGCGGGGCCACCGTGGAGGAGACGCGCGAGCGTGACTTCGCCTTCGCGCTGGACCTGCTGATCGCGGGGATCGACGCGATGCGGGAGCGCGCTCAGTAGCCCCGGGAGGTGTCCACGGCGAGGGCCGGGACCCGCCCCGCAGCCAGCTCCCGCAGGCACGCCGCGAAGTCCGTGACGATGTCCTCGTCCGCCGTGATCCCCGCGGAGTGCGAGGTGACGACCGTACGCGGCAGCCGCCAGCACGCGTCCCCGGGCGCCGCCGGCTCGTCGGCCAGCACATCGAGCACCGCCCGCCCCACCGCCCCGGAACGCAACGCCCCTTCCAGTGCTCCCAGGTCCACCGTCGCGCCCCGCCCCACATTGAGGAACGTCGCCCCGCCCATCGCGGCGAACCGGTCCGCCCCGAAGTAGCCGCTGGTCGCCCCGGTCAGCGGGAGCGCGGCGACCACCCAGCGGGCGGCGACCGGTTCGTCCGCCGGGACCACCGCGTCGAAGCCGGGCGGCACCGGACGCGGGGTGCGGGCGGCGGCCACGGTCCGGATGCCACAGGCCCGGAGCAGCGTGGCGACGGCGGAGCCGATGCGGCCGATCCCGTGCACCACGGCGGTCTGTCCGGCGACGAGTTCGGAGTCGATGCGGCGCCACTCGGCGCGGGCGTGCTGGGCGGCGAACTCCGGGACCGACTGGCACTCCGCGAGCACCCAGCCCAGCACGTACTGCGCGATCCGCTCGCCCATCCGGCCCACGGTCCGGGTCAGCGGCACGCCGTCCGGCCACGGCCGTGCGCGCAGCAGGGCGTCCGTGCCCGCGTTGACGCTGTGGAACCAGACCAGGTCCGCCCCGCGCACCGCGTCGGGCAGCGTGGCACCCACGTACACGAAGGGGCCCTCACCGGGGCCGCGTACGACGGGCCGCCCGGTGGCCGACGACAGCCCGCGCACGGCGGCCTCGCCGACCTCGGGCCCGGCGACGATCCGGGCCCGGTCGAGCAGGGCGGGGGAGATCACGGGGCGAGGTGGGCCGGGAAGCCGCCGGTGGCGACGGGGCCCCAGCGCTCCGGGGTGATCCGGATGATCGACTTCCCCTGCTTCACCATCGCCGCCCGGTACTCGTCCCAGTCGGGGTGCTCGCCGGAGATGTTCCGGAAGTACTCGACCAGCGGTTCGACGGAGTCCGGTGCGTCGATGACCTCGGCCGACCCGTCGATCTGGACCCAGGGCCCGTTCCAGTCGTCCGACAGGACGATCACGCTGACCCGTGCGTCGCGCTTCGCGTTACGGGTCTTGGCGCGCTCGGGGTACGTGGAGACCACGATCCGGCCCGCGTCGTCCACGCCGCAGGTGAGCGGGGAGCCCTGGGGGCGGCCGTCGGCCCGGGTGGTCAGCAGGATCGCCCGGTGCCGGGGCCGTACGAAGTCCAGCAGTGCGTCGATGTCCACGGCGGTGTTGGTCGCGATGTTGGGTGCCATGGAACCGACCCTACGGCGGGGAGCCGTCAGGCGGCGGGCAGGGAATCGCCCTGCACGGCCTGGATGTCGAGCTCGACGCGGAGCGTGGTGCCGATCGCCGCGATGCCCGCCTGGACCACCTGGTTGTAGTTCATGGCGAAGTCCTCGCGGCGCAGTTCGGCGGTCGCGCGGAACGCCGCCCGCACCCCGCCCCACGGGTCGGGCCCGGTGCCGAGGTAGCTCAGGTCGAGGTCGATGGGGCGCGTCACGCCGCGCATCGTCAGCTCGCCGTGCACGGTCCAGCGGTCGGGCCCGGCCGGCGTCAGTCCGCCGGAGCGGTAGGTGATCTCGGGGAACCGGTCGGTGTCCAGGAAGTCGGGGGAGCGCAGGTGCTTGTCCCGCATGCCGTTGCCGGTGTCGATGCTCGCCGCGTCGATGACCGCCTCGACCCGGGAGCTCTGGAGGTCCTCGGAGATCTCGACGCGCCCGCCGAACGCGGTGAACCGGCCGTGCACGCTGGAGATCCCCAGGTGCTGGGCGACCGCGCCCACCGAGGAGTGCGCCGGGTCCAGCGACCAGGTGCCCGGCGGCGGCAGCTCGACGCCGCCCTGGCGGTTGAGCACCACCGTGCCCGCCTCGACCGTGCCGCTGGCCGTGACGAGGGCGGTGGAGGCGGCGGGGGCGTACCCGACCGCGGTCACGATCACCGTGTACGCGCCCGCGGACAGCGGGGTGTCGGCGCGTACCGCCCCGGCCTCGTCGGCGGCGGCGCGCAGCACCTGCGTGCCGGTCATGTCGGTGACCGTCACGACCGCGTGCTGCACGGCCCAGCCGTCCCGCGTCCGTACCTGTGCGCGAAGTCCCATCCCGTTCTCTCTCCTTGCTCATGACCCGTCCGTCCACCGGACCGGGGCATTCAATGAGTCGGGCCCCGGGGCGGGGACGGCAGGCCGTCCCCTGCCTGCCGTCCCCGCCGCCGGGGCCCATTTCCACCGGGCGGTGCGGCGCCTCCGCTCGAAGAGCGCCGCCCCGCCGGGGGTCTTGTACGGGCCGGGGATCCACCCCGGCCCGCGTGGGTCACTCGCCCGGGTGGACGAGCTCGATGTCGTGGCCGTCGACCCCGCGACCGGCCACCGTCAGGGCACCGGCCACCGGCGGGTAGCCGGTCGCGATGACCGTGTACTCGCCCGCGTCCAGGTCGGCGAAGGCGTACGCCCCGTCCTCCCCGGTCGTCGAGGTGGCGATCACGTTGCCGGCCGCGTCGACCAGCGTGACCCGGGCGTCGGGCAGCGGGCGGCGGCTCGCACCGGCCCGCACGACGCCCTGGACCAGCGCACCGGCCTGGAGCGCGGCGTCGACCCGGGTGACCCCCTGGCCGCCGATCTCGACCGGCAGGGCCAGCGGGCGGAAGCCGGCCGCGTTGACCGCGACGGTCACCGCGCCCGGGACCAGCTCGCCGAAGGTGAAGTCGCCCGTCTCGGCGGACTTCCCGGTGGCCAGCACATCGCCGCGGACATCGGTCACGATGACCATGGCGTCCGCGACCGGGGTGCCGCCCTCGGCGGCGCGCACGGTGCCGGCCAGGCCGCTCGTACCCGAGAGGAGGATGTCGTACGCCAGCGGCTCGTCGCCGACGACCACGGTGGACGCCTGCGGCTGGAAGCCGTCGGCGGACGCGATCAGGACGTACGAACCGGCGCCCGGGGCGGCCAGCGCGTAGCTCCCGTCGGCCTGCGCCGCGGCGATGCCCAGCTGCCGGCCGCCGAGCGAGATCAGCGTGACGGCCGCCCGGGCCACGGGCGCGCCCTCGGCGCCCCGGACCACACCGCGGACGGGGGTGCCGCCCTCGGCGAAGTCCACGGGTGCCTCGGTCGCGGCCTCGGCGGCGGGGGCCGCCTCGGCGGTGTCGACGGAGGTGACCCCGGCGGCGCCCTCGGCGACCGCCTCGGTGACGGTGTCGGCGGGGGCCTCGGCCTGCGCCGGGGCGTCACCGCCGGCCCGCGTCCTCAGCGCGACCTCCTTGATGAACAGCGTGATCAGGAAGGCGAGCAGCGCGGCCGGAGCGGCGTACAGGAAGACGTCACCGACGCCGTGCCCGTAGGCGGTCTCCATGACCGTACGGAACGGGGCGGGCAGCTTGTCCAGGTCGGGGATGCCCCCGCCGCCGGTGCCGCCGTGGCCCAGGGCCGCACCCTGGGGACCGAGGTCCGCCAGGCCGTCCTTCACGTAATGGGTGACGCGGTTCGCCATGACGGCGCCCAGCGCCGAGACGCCGATCGCACCACCGAGGGAACGGAAGAAGGTGACGACGGAGCTGGCCGAACCGAGGTCCGACGGGTCCACCTGGTTCTGCGTGGCGAGCACCAGGTTCTGCATCATCATGCCGATGCCGAGACCCATCACGAACATGAAGACCGCGATGTGCCAGTACGTCGTGTCGTAGCGGATCGTGCCGAGCAGGCCGAGACCGGCGGTGACCAGGAAGCCACCGCTGACCAGCCAGGCCTTCCAGCGGCCGGTCTTGGTGATGATCTGACCCGAGACGGTCGAGGAGATGAACAGACCACCGATCATCGGGATCGTCATCACACCGGACATCGTCGGCGACTTGCCGCGCGCCAGCTGGAAGTACTGGCTGAAGAAGACGGTGCCGGCGAACATCGCGATGCCGACGAACAGCGAGGCGAGCGAGGCGAGCGTGATGGTCCGGTTGCGGAAGAGCCGCAGCGGGATGATCGGCTCGCTGGCGCGGGACTCGGTGAAGACGAAGAGCAGCGTGAGGACCACGGAGCCCGCGAGCATCACACCGGTCTGCCAGGACATCCAGTCGTACTTGTCGCCCGCGAACGTCACCCACAGGAGCAGCAGCGAGACGGCGGCGCTGATGAAGAAGGCGCCGGTCCAGTCGACCTTGACCTCCCGCTTGACGACGGGGAGCTTCAGGGTCTTCTGGAGCACGATGAGGGCGATGACCGCGAAGGGCACACCCACGTAGAAGCACCAGCGCCAGCCCATCCAGCTGGTGTCGGTGATGACGCCGCCGAGCAGCGGGCCGCCGACGGTGGCGACGGCGAAGACCGCGCCGATGTAACCGCTGTAACGGCCGCGCTCGCGCGGGGCGATCATGGCGGCCATGACGATCTGGGCGAGGGCGGAGAGACCGCCGACGCCGATGCCCTGCACCACGCGGCAGACGATCAGCATGCCGGAGCTGGTCGAGAGCCCGGCGACGACCGAGGCCGCGACGTAGATGATCAGGGCTATCTGGACCAGCAGCTTCTTGCTGAACAGGTCGGAGAGCTTGCCCCACAGGGGGGTGGTGGCGGTCATCGCCAGCAGCGAGGCGGTGACGACCCAGGTGTAGGCGCTCTGGCCGCCGCCCAGGTCGGAGATGATCTCCGGCAGGGCGTTGGAGACGACGGTCGACGACAGGATCGCGACGAACATGCCGAGCAGCAGCCCGGCCAGTGCCTCCATGATCTGCCGGTGTGTCATCGGCGTGCCGTCGGAGGCGTCGTGGCCCCCGTGCTTGGCGTGGCCGCCCCGCACACCGGTTGGTGTGGTCGTAGCCATGTAAGTCCTTGTCTTTGCTTCTGTTACGCGGGTGTACGGGTGTACGGGCCGTCATGGCCATCGGCCCGGCGGGAGCGGCAGTCGCCGCTGTGCTTTCCGGAGGTGCACCCTCCGGTGCCGCGACAGGAGAAGCTGTCGCGCAGCCGGGCCAGCAACGTGTTGAGCTGTCCGACCTCGTCGTCGGACCAATCCTGAAGATGGCAGGCGAACATCTCGGTCGACCGGCGGGAGAGGTCGTCCAGCACCCCTTCCCCCGCGGGGGTCAGCCGCAGGATGCGGGAGCGCTTGTCCGCCGGGTCCGGGAACCGTTCGATCCAGCCCCGTTCCGCCACGTGGGCGACGTGCCGGCTGGTCACCGACATGTCGACCGCGAGGAGCTCGGCCAGCCGGCTGATCCGCATCTCCCCGTGCCGGCTCAGCAGAGTCAGCACGGCGGCGGAGCCACCGGGGCACTCGGCGGGCAGGATGCGGGCGAGACCTCTCTTGATGGCTCCGATGGCGCTCAGTTGCCGGGCCAGTTCTTCGTACTGACTCCGTGCGGCCACGGGACCCCCAGACAATCTCACCGGTCATCTTGTTGCTTAGGGCAACCATAGAAGCCGTTGGTTGCTGCAGGCAAACGAAAAGGGGCTTGCGGAAGTAAAGGAACGCAAAAGGGTGCGCCGGGTCCTGGTCAAACCCGCAGCGTCTGCGGTAAAGGAGGGGCCGATGTGTTACGCGCCACACCGGGGGCGGATCGGCGCGCGGCGCCCGGGGGTTGGGCCGTTCGCCCGAGTTCGCTAGGGTCCTGCGACATGGCACACAATCCCCACGCACCGCAGGGTCCCGAGGGCTCCTACGACCCGGCCGGCAGCACCCAGATGTTCCGCGCCTTCGTCGACGAGGGCGAACCGCAGCGCCAGCAGCCCGCCGCTGCCGCCTCCTCCGGCCCGAGGACCGGACTGATCGCCGGAATCGTCGCGGTGGTCATCGTGCTCGGCGCGGTCGCCTGGCTCGCGCTGGGCTGACGAACCCGTTACGCGTCCCGTCCCGCATCCGTCTCCGCGCCGCCCCCTCGCCGATCCGCGAGCGGGCGGCGCCGTCGGTTTGCGGCCGCCGCCGTACGGGAACGCGCACGGCCGCCGAGGGGGCGCCTCGGCGGCCGGGTGAGCAGGCCCCTCGGGGCGGCGCTCAGTCCGCGATGAGCCCTTCCCTGAGCTGGGCGAGCGTACGCGTCAGCAGGCGGGAGACGTGCATCTGCGAGATGCCGACCTCCTCGCCGATCTGCGACTGGGTCATGTTGGCGAAGAACCGCAGCATGATGATCTGGCGCTCGCGCGCCGGGAGCCTGGCCAGCAGCGGCTTGAGCGATTCGCGGTACTCGACGCCTTCCAGCGCCGTGTCCTCGTAACCCAGCCGGTCGGCCAGCGAGCCCTCGCCGCCGTCGTCCTCGGGGGCGGGCGAGTCCAGAGACGAGGCGGTGTAGGCGTTGCCCACGGCCAGGCCGTCGACCACCTCCTCCTCGGTGACCCCGAGCGCCCGGGCCAGCTCCGGGACGGTCGGCGAGCGGTCCAGCTTCTGCGCGAGCTCGTCACTGGTCCGGGTGAGGGCGAGCCGCAGCTCCTGGAGGCGGCGCGGTACCCGCACCGACCACGAGGTGTCCCGGAAGAACCGCTTGATCTCGCCCACGACGGTGGGCATCGCGAACGTCGGGAACTCCACGCCCCGCTCGCAGTCGAAGCGGTCGATCGCCTTGATCAGGCCGATGGTGCCGACCTGGACGATGTCCTCCATGGGTTCGTTACGGCTCCGGAACCGCGCCGCCGCGTACCGCACGAGGGGCAGGTTGAGCTCGATGAGTGTGTCCCGCACATAGGCACGCTCCGGGCTGTCGGTCCCGCCGGGGCCCGGGGCGGGGCCCAGCGCGGCGAGCCGCAGGAAGAGGGAGCGGGAGAGCGTGCGGGTGTCGATGGCTTCCGGCGAGCTGGTGAGCGCAACGGGTGCGGGCTCGCTCTTGTCGAGCGTGAGCACCTTCGAGCTGCCCTGTTCTTCGGACATGCCACCCCCTTGAGGTCGCGGACGGTCGCGGTGGCCACGACCATCGGAGGAACGCAGCCTCCACCTGAATACCGGAGGCGGGGCTGCGGCAAACTCACTTCCCGCAGAATGTCACATGTCGGCAACACGCTGTAGTGACTTGTCGACAAGTCCAGGGGGAGTCTGCGCAGTTAACAAGGGGTGTGAGGCTTTTGGCCCCGGGGGAAGGCCCTGAGAACGGTCTACCCGTTTCGGTTACGCCTCGATCCTGTTTGCGGATCGGAGTCTGGCGAAACTCCGGGCGAGGAGCCTTGACACGTGCATCTGGGAGACCCCCAGCTCGGCACTGATCTGGGACTGCGTCAGGTTGCTGTAGTACCGCAGCAACAGGATCCGCTGCTCCCGCTCGGGCAGTTGTACGAGGAGGTGCCGGACCAGGTCCCGGTGCTCGACGCCCGCGAGGGCCGGGTCCTCGTAGCCGAGCCGGTCGAGGAGGCCGGGGAGCCCGTCGCCCTCCTGGGCGGCCTCCAGCGAGGTCGCGTGGTAGGAGCGCCCGGCCTCGATACAGGCCAGCACCTCGTCCTCGGAGATCTTCAGCCGCTCGGCGATCTCCGCGGTGGTGGGTGAGCGGCCGTGCGCGGTCGTCAGGTCCTCGGTGGCGCCGGTGACCTGCACCCAGAGCTCGTGCAGCCGGCGGGGGACGTGGACGGTGCGCACGTTGTCCCGGAAGTACCGCTTGATCTCGCCGACGACGGTGGGCATCGCGAACGTCGGGAACTGGACACCGCGTTCGGGGTCGAAGCGGTCGATCGCGTTGATCAGTCCGATGGTGCCGACCTGGACGACGTCCTCCATCGGCTCGTTCCGGCTGCGGAACCGCGCGGCGGCGTACCGCACGAGCGGGAGGTTGGCCTCGATCAGCGCGGTGCGCACCCGGTCGTGCTCCGCGGTGCCCGGCTCCAGCTTCTTGAGCTGTCCGAAGAGCACCTGGGTGAGCGCCCTGGTGTCGGCGGTCCGGGACCGGGCGGGGGCGGCCGTCTCGTCGGGGGTCTCGTGGACCGTCGTCTGCGCCTGGCCCGGCGGCGGAGCGGACGGCCCGGCGGGCGGGGCGGCCGGTGCCGCCTGGTGGACCTGGGGAGGCACTTGAGGCGCTGTACTGGCCGGCACGGTGACGCCACCCCTTCGCGGTCGACAACTACGGCTTGCGGTCAACTTCGGTCAATCCGTCCGTCAAAAGCGGTCATAGCATCACAAGACATGACCACTATGCGCAAGCACCCCATAGCGCCGTGTTGACCTCGCCCGGGTTTAAAACGTCCACCGGGTGTCCATCGGGTCCTGGGACAAAGAAAAGCCCCTCACCGTCGCGGTGAGGGGCTCGCAGGGCCGAAGGCGTCAGAACGGGTAGTCGGCGATCACCCAGGTGGCGAATTCACGCCACTGACCGGCGGCCGCCTGATGGTCGGGGTGCTCGATGTAGCGCTTCAGCGCCGCCTCGTCCGCGACCGCGGAGTTGATGGCGAAGTCGTACGCGATCGGCCGGTCGGTGATGTTCCACGCGCATTCCCAGAACTCCAGCTCCGGGACGGTGTCCTCCAGTGCCCGGAACGCCTCCGCACCCGCGACGACCCGCGGGTCGTCCCGCTCGACGCCGTCGTTCAGCTTGAACAGGACCAGATGGCGGATCACGCGGTACCCCTAGTTGACGAGCTCGGACATGAAGTCGCCGACGCCCTGCGCGGCGTCCGCGATGCCCTCGAACCCTACTTGGACCAGGTCCGCGGCCCGGGCGGGGGAGTTGATGATCGTGTAGAGCACGAAGACGACTATCACGTAGAGAGCTATCTTCTTCGCTTGCGCCATCAGCCCCTGACTCCCCTTCGATCCCCTGCGGTTTCGATCCCCTGTGCGGTCGGGCGAGTCTATCCACACACATGCGCTAATCCGTCGGCCGTTTCCGTCACTTGCGGGTGACGCGGGGCGCGGACGGGGAACTCGATACGAGCCCCAGGGACCAACGTCCCGCGCATCGGGGTCCTTGGTCCGCCCGCGAACGGGGGTCGGCGAGGCAGGATGGAAGGTGAGCCCCTCGGACTCCGGGGGGCCGGGAACGGGACCCCTGCCGGGGACCCATGCCGTGGCCTCCCCCGACCGCGGCAAAGGAGCGGCAGGCCCCGTGACCGGGGGAAGCGGCACATCCCCCCCGATGCCGCTTCCCCCTCCTCCTCCTACTTCTTCTCGCCGCGTTCCCCGTCTCGTGAGCCCTTGCTCCGGGAAGCCGGCGCATCGCCCAGCGCGTCGTACAGGTCCCGCCGGCTGATCCCGAACGGCCGGAGCACCGTGCTCAGGGTGCGCGCGGTGACCCCCTGCTCCACCAGCAGCGGGACCAGGGGCCGCAGATCGACGTTCCAGGCGGCGTGCTGCGGGGGCGCGAGGACGAACACACCCTCCTCCTCGCCCTCGAAGGCCGCGACCGCCTCGGAGAGCGGCAGCCACGTCATCCCCTGCCCGAGGTCGGGATGCCCGTCCGGCACGGCGATCCGGCGGTCCTCCGCGGACCCGGCCAGCACCTCCACGAGCACGCCGAGGTCGGCGGCGGGCGCCCGGAACACCACGGGGGCCGGTGCGGTACGCAGCAGCTCCGCGTGCGGCGGGACGGTCAGCGCCCGGCGGTCGGTCCGGCCCAGGTGGACCGCCGGCGCGACCGGCAGGCCTGCCGCGAGCAGTGCCGCAGCGGTCCCGGCCGCGTCGCCCGTCACCTCGAACCGGGCCCCCCGGCCGGCCGCATCGGCCAGCCATGCCCCGGCCGCCTGCGAGACGCCCTCCAGCGCGCCGGAGACGGACGCGGCGATCACCCCGCCGTCCGCGAGGGCCGCGCGCGCCTCGTCCGGGACGCGCGCCGCGTCCAGGTCCACCGAGGCGTCCGCCGTGCGCCACAGGAGCCCCGGGCGCCCCTCCGGTTCCGGCAGGCCGCGGCGGTGGACGAGGACCAGCGGCCGGCGGCGCCCGGTCTCGGAGAGCGTCAGGGTCACCTCGGCCGCCGGGTCTCCCAGCGCTGCCACGAAGTCCGGGCCGAGGTCGCTCGCCACCAGGGTGCTGCGGAAGGCGAAGGTGTCCGGTGAGGCGTGGTCGCTGCGCCGGAGCACCAGGCGGTCGGTCACCTCGTGGTGCGGGTTGACCACGGCGGTGCCGGTCGCGACGTGGGGCCCGGCGGCGAGGCGGACGGCGACCGGGCCGCGCAGGAGGGCCAGACCCTCCTCGTCGAAGACGGCGCCCACCCCGACGACGCAGGTCGCCCGGGGCGTGATCTCCCGCTCGCCGGTGAACTCCAGGGTCTTGGCGTGGGTCGCGCGGACGTTCGCGTGCCCCTTGGCGTGGATCTTCATTGCCTTCTCCAGGCCCTAGGTGCGTTGTCCGGACCGGTCATGGTAGTCCGCGCCCGCGGGCGCGGGGCGGGGCGGCCGGGGCCCAGTAGACTTCCCGGCATGTTCGAACACCTCCGCCATAAGCCGGGCACCCCTTTGCTCCGTAATCGCGAGCTCGTCATCGCGTGCTCGGCGTTCCGCAGCCGCGTGAATCTTTCCAGCGTGGTGCGGACGGCGGGGTGCTGCGGAGTCGAGCGGATCGTCGCCTGCGGCAATGTGAAACTCGACCCGAAGATCGCGCGCGATGGTGCCGAGAACGTCGAGATCGAAATGCGCCGGAGCCTTCCGCCGGTGCTGAAGAAGATGCGCGAGGACGGTTACACCATCATCGCGCTCGAACAGGCCACCAATTCAAAGAGCCTGCACGAGATCAGCTTCCCCCGTAAGTCGGTCATCGTCCTCGGAAACGAGCGGACCGGCCTCAAGGAGGACGAGCTCGCCTGCGTCGACGAGTGCGTGGAGATTCCGGTCTGGGGCTCCCCGCACAGCTACAACGTCGCCACGGCCGGCGCCATGGCCATGTACGAGTACTGCAGGCAGTTCCCGACGGGCTGACCCGCCGGGCTCATTCCTCCGGTCCGGCCGTGACCGCCGTCAGGGTCGCGATGACCTCGGTGCTGTCCGAGTCCAGCCTGCGCGCCCACGACGAGGAGACGGCGGCGGCCTCCTCGGCCTTCGTGAGCTGGAAGTCGGTGACCTTCCACCCGCTTGCGAGGGCCTTTCCGGCGAGGACCTCCTCGACGTACGGACGGGTCAGCTCCGGAAGCCCCTGGATGTCGCGCGGCACCGGTTCCCGCCAAATGCTGGTGCCGACCGTCGCCGTGAGCGGCGCATTCGGCTTGGCGACGGTCCGAAGGCCGCCCCAGATGTCCTCGTCACCGCGCACGAGACCGTGGAGCAATTTCCCCCACGGCATCAGGACCAGCAATTCGTCGGCGGCCCCCAGCAGCTCCTCCGGGGCATTCTCGATCGACGCGTTCACGAGCAGCAGATTGGGCACGCCGCCCTTGGCGGGCTTGCGGCGGCTGCGAATGCTCGTCTGTGTCATCCGCTGCCAGGCCGGGTCCACGCCCACGACCAGCCACTCCGGATTCTCCTTGGCGATGCGATAGGACGCCCGGGCGTCCCCCGTGCCGACATCGACGACGACCCGGGAACTCTCCTGGACCAGTCGCTCGAATTCACCCTCGGCGGCCTTTTCGAGCTTCTTGCCCCGCACGATCTGCATAACGGCCAGTGCTTTCTTCTCTCGGCTGCCCGACCGGCGGTGGCCGGCCCCGGCGGGCGGCCCGCCGCCCCCGGCATGATCCCCCAGCGCGGCGTCCGGTGACCAACCGGCACCGGACGCGGGCACACGCAAAACCGCCCCCGATCCGTTCACACGGTTCGGGGGCGGTTCTCGCTGGCGGTAGCGGAGGGATTTGAACCCTCGGTGAGTTTCCCCACACTCGCTTTCGAGGCGAGCTCCTTCGGCCGCTCGGACACGCTACCGAGAGAGAGCTTAGACCATGTTGGCCCTACGCCGAAATCCGTTACGGGGCGCCGTCGCGTGCCCCGGCCCGGGCAGCTCAGCGGTCCCGGAAGAAGGCCGTCAGCGGGGCCGCGCACTCGGCCTCCAGGACCCCGGCGACCACCTCGGGGCGGTGGTTGAGGCGGCGGTCGCGTACGACGTCCCAGAGCGAACCGGCGGCTCCGGCCTTCTCGTCCCGGGCGCCGTAGACCACCCGGTCCACCCGGGCCTGCACCAGGGCGCCCGCGCACATCGTGCAGGGCTCCAGGGTGACCACCAGGGTGCAGCCGGACAGGCGCCACTCACCGAGCGCGGCGGCGGCCCGGCGCAGCGCCAGGACCTCGGCGTGCGCGGTGGGGTCGCCGGTCGCCTCGCGCTCGTTGTGCCCGGTGGCCAGCGGCGCCCCGTCCGGGCCGAGGACGACGGCGCCGACCGGTACGTCACCGGTCGCCGCCGCGCGGTCGGCCTCGGCCAGGGCGCTGCGCATCACCGCCCGCCACGGGTCCCGTACGGGATCGGGCAGGTCCGGGGCGTGCGGACGGGATGCTTCGGTCACCCGCGGACCCTAGCGGACGGTCTCCAGCACCTCGGCCGCCCCCAGGGCGTCCGCGATCTCCGACAGGGCGTCCGTCCGCAGCATCAGCAGCTCGGCCTCGGGGAGCCCGAGGTCGGACAGGACCCCGGAGTCGCCGATCGGGCCGGCCGGGACGACGCCCGCGGAGGGCCCGTCGTCGTCATCGTCGTCGTCGTTGGCGGTGGTCTCGGGCTCGCCGTCCTCCGAGCCGTCGAGGCCGACGAGCTCCTCCAGGGCGGCGATCGTGTCCTCGGCCCCTGGTTCGCGGCCGAGCAGTTCATCGGTGAGCAGGATCTCCCCGTACGAGGAGCGGGCGGCGGCGGAGGCGTCCGAGACGTAGATCCGGGGGTCCTCCTCACCGTCCACCCGGACGACGCCGAACCAGGCGTCCTCCTGTTCGATGAATACGAGCACCGTGTCCTCGTCAACCGAGGCGTCACGGGCCAGATCCGTCAGGTCGGACAGGGTCTCCACATCGTCGAGCTCCGTGTCGCTCGCTTCCCACCCGTCTTCGGTGCGCGCGAGCAGTGCGGCGAAGTACACCGTGACTCTCCCACTGGTCTCGGGGCCAAGGGCCGGTCCGGCGGGAAGCAGCCGGTGCTCCGGCTGCCCTGCGTCCCGCCCATTCGGCATCGTGACAGAAACCGGCGCTTCGCGAGAGCAGTTCGACGGTTGAGTCGGCCATCAGTTCTCTCCACCACCGTCACCAGCGGCTTTTCCGCAGGCCGGAGGGGCTACCAGCGGAACGTACGCATCCGCATGGCCTGGCGCATTCGGGCGGCTTTGACCCGCCGAGGCTGGACCCGGTCGCGCAGCGCCTTCGCCTCGTGGAGCTCGCGGAGGAACTGGGCGCGCCGCCGACGGCGCTGCGCCTCGGTCTCAGGTGTGTCGGGGGAGCCGGGTGCGTCCAGGGTGTCCGGTGTGCTCCTGGGGTTCCGCGCGTTCCTGGGGTTCTCGGCGCTCTGTGCCCCGTCGGCCATCGGCTCTTCACCCCCAAGGCTGGCTGCGTCGCTGGGTCCGTATGCCACCACCTTCCCCCCGAACGCGTGGATGATGCCAGCGCACGGGTACGGGAGGCGCGGCTACGCTGGGAGTCATGCGGATCCACGTCGTCGACCACCCGCTGGTCGCGCACAAACTCACCACCCTGCGCGACAAGCGCACCGACTCCCCGACCTTCCGGCGCCTCGCCGACGAGCTGGTGACCCTGCTCGCGTACGAGGCCACCCGCGATGTGCGCACCGAACAGGTCGACATCGAGACCCCGGTGACACCCACCACCGGAGTGAAGCTGTCGCACCCCCGTCCCCTGGTCGTCCCGATCCTGCGGGCCGGTCTCGGCATGCTCGACGGCATGGTCCGGCTGCTGCCGACCGCCGAGGTGGGCTTCCTGGGCATGATCCGCGACGAGGAGACGCTCAAGGCGTCCACGTACGCGAGCCGGATGCCCGACGACCTCTCGGGCCGCCAGGTCTATGTGCTCGACCCGATGCTGGCCACCGGCGGCACGCTCGTCGCGGCCATCCAGGAGCTGATCAGGCGCGGCGCCGACGACGTCACCGCGGTCGTGCTCCTCGCCGCCCCCGAGGGCGTCGAGGTCATGGAGCGCGAGCTCGCCGGGACGCCGGTCACCGTGGTCACCGCCTCGGTCGACGAACGGCTCAACGAGAACGGCTACATCGTCCCGGGCCTCGGTGACGCGGGCGACCGCATGTACGGCACCGTCGACTAGGCACCCTCAGGCGAACGCCCCCGCTCGGCGCCGTTCTCAGCAGGAGGAGGGCGCCGGGGCGGGCTTCGTGAGCGCGGACAGCGCGGCGGCGGCCGTCTGCGGCTTGCTGAACGCCGTGAACTTCTTTCCGATGATCAGGTCGACCTCCCCGTTCTTACGGGCGTCGGTCTTCGTCGTGGCCCCGGGCAGCTGGGCGCCCAGCACCGGGAACGTGCCGTCGGCGGCGGCCGGGGCGCCGAGCAGGATGCCCGTACCCGGCACCTTCTTGTCGAACGCGGCGGGGGCGTTCCCCACCTCGCCGATCTTGAACCCGCGCTTCTTCAGCTCGTCGGCGGCGGCCTTCGCGAGACCGCCGCGCGTGGTCGCGTTGTAGACGTTGACCGTGATCTTCGCGGGCTGCGGCAGCACCTTGGCGGGTTTCGACGCCTTCGGGGACGGGCAGCGCTCGGTCCGGTCGGCGGCGCTCGCCGTCTTGTCGCCGCCCGTGAAGACATCGATGAGCTGCAGCGTGCCCCATCCGGCCAGCCCGAGGGCGACCACGGAGGCGACGGCCGCGAGGACCACTTTGCTACGGCGGCGGGGGCGCCGCATGCGGGGGTACTTGTCACCCGTGATGCGGTACTTTCCGCCCATGCCGGGGGGAGTGAGCATGCTCATGGGCGCAGCGTAGTGCGACCCGGTGATGATGCCTACTAAATGATCAATGGATCGCACCCGTCCGGGTGGGAAAACACCCGAACGAACCCCGTACGGGCTCCGAGCCGTCAGCCGAGTTCGAGCACGCGGGCGTGCAGCACCTGGCGCTGCTGGAGCGCGGCACGGACCGCGCGGTGCAGCCCGTCCTCCAGATAGAGGTCGCCCTGCCACTTCACGACGTGCGCGAACAGGTCGCCGTAGAACGTGGAGTCCTCGGCGAGGAGGGTTTCGAGGTCCAGCTGGCCCTTGGTGGTGACGAGCTGGTCGAGGCGGACCGGGCGCGGCGCGACGTCCGCCCACTGCCGGGTGCTTTCCCGGCCGTGGTCGGGATAAGGCCGCCCATTTCCGATGCGCTTGAAGATCACACGGAAAGCCTACCGGTCAAGAGCCACCGGGCGCAGCCACGATTGCCACCATGCCGCGTGCAAGAAGCCTCACTTGCCCTTCGCCGCGGCTTTCGCGGCCTTCGCCGCCTGCTTGGCCTCCTGCTTGTACGCGCGCACCTCGGCCAGTGAATCGGGGCCGGTGATGTCCGCGACGGACCGGTGCGAGCCCTCCTCCCCGTACGACCCCGCCGCCTCCCGCCAGCCCGGCGGCCGGACCCCGAACTGCTTGCCGAGGAGCGCGAGGAAGATCTGCGCCTTCTGCGTACCGAACCCGGGCAGGGCGTTGAGCCGCCGGCGCAGCTCCGCCCCGGTCGCGGCATCGCTCCACACGGCGGCCGCGTCACCGTCGTACTGCGCCACCAGGAACTGGCACAGCTGCTGCACGCGCTTGGCCATCGAGCCCGGATAACGGTGCAGCGCGGGTTTGGCGGTGAACAGTCCGGTGAACGCCTCCGGGTCGTACGTGGCGATCTCATGGGCGTCCAGATCGTCCTTGCCCATGCGCTGCGCCAGGGCGTACGGGCCCGCGAAGGCCCACTCCATGGGCACCTGCTGGTCGAGCAGCATGCCCACCAGGGCGGCGAGCGGACTGCGTGCGAGAAGCTCGTCCGCCGCCGGCTCCTGGGCGATCCGGAGGGTGATGTCTCGGCCATCGTCGCTCTTGGTCATGGGCGGCATCATGGCGAGCGCCGGGGGCGACGGCCAGCACAACCACCGCCGACCGACCGGTTTGCAGCCGTTTGCCGGTCAGCGGGGGCCGGCTCAGGCCCCCGCGGGCGCCGGGACCGGGGCCCCTCCCTGCTCCGGCGCCGAGGCGCGGCGGGTGCGGCGCTCGGCCTGCGCGAGGTGGGCGACCACGTGCGAGTGAAAACGGTCCACGGCGTTGTCGACGCTGCGGATGAACCCGGTCTCCGCGTTGCCCCGCGTGGCGCCCATGTTCTTGAAGAGGGAGAGCCGGAATCCCGTGATCCGGCTGCCGTCGCGGGGGAGTACGTCGCCCGGCTCCGGACGGAGGCGTTCCAGAGTGCCGCGCGGGCCGCTCTGCCCCTCGACCAGCGTCTCGACGTGGAGATCGGCGGGTGCCTCGGCGAGCTGCCGCATCAGGCGCTTGGCCGACGTCAGCGGGTAGGCCCCCTCGGGCACCGGGATCTCCACCGAGGTGCGCAGCTTCCCGGTCCGCAGGTCGGCGACGATCGTGATGGTGCCGGGCGATCCGTCCACCCGCAGTTCGGCGGCGAGCCGCCCCTCCTCGCAGAGCCGGCCGGCGTGCGCCGCGCGCCGGGAGAGGGCGGTGGTGCCGCGCTGGGTGCGCTGGACGGGCAGGGCCTTCTGCCCCAGCTCGCCGCCGATCCGCAGGCAGACCTGGCGGATGAGCCGTTCCCAGCTCTCCACCACCTCCACGGCACGCGGGTCGCCCTGACTGAGTGTCTCCTCGTCGATGCCGTTGCGCACGGGCACCCAGGAGGGGCCCATGTTCTGGAAGCCGTGGCAGCCGGAGTTCTCGTGCTGGAGGTAGTGCAGCAGCTCCTGGAGGAGCCAGGCGTGGGCGGCGTTGCCCACGCCCTCGTGCCGGATGAGCATCTGGGCCTGGTGCGCCACCTCCGCCCACGACAGGTGCCACAGGGCCACCTTGTGCTTGCGCCGCCCGTCGGTCTTGACCTCGACCAGCGGGCTGCCCTCCAGCGCCACGTCGTTGGACAGGGTGATCACCGCCTCGTAGCCGCGGCGGGCGGCGATGTCCATGTAGTTCTGGACCTGCTCCGACTTCAGCGCGTTCCCGTTGGTCTTCGTCTCCACGAGCGCGGTCCACAGCTTCCCCGCCCGCTCGACCCGGATCACCCCGTCGGGACGTTTCGGGGTCTCGCCGTGCGGGAGGGAGACCTCGGTGAAGGTCTGCATGCGCCCGGCCGGGGCTCCGAAGGCGGCGGTGAGCCGGCGGCCGAACTCCGGCACCTGCGCCATCACGGACAGCAGCACGGAGGTCGCCCGGACCTCGCGCTCCTTGTCGCTCTTCAGGTTCGAGGCGGGGAAGAGCCGTGCGGCCCGCCAGGAGTCGTTCTCGGCGAGCGACTTCGTGGCGACGGCGGGGAGGGTCACCTTCTTCTTCGCCGTACGGGCCCGGGGCCGCTTGGGCGCGGGGGCGGACGCGGCCGGCTGCTCGGCCGCCACGGTTTGCGGGCCCGGCTGCGCGGGAACGGCGGGGAGCGGCTGAGCAGGACCGGCGGACTCGACGGCGGGTGCGGCCCCTTCCCCGTCGACCGGGCCCGCAACCCCGTCCGCGGTCTCGTTCTCCCCCTCGTCGTCCACATCGATGCCGAAGTCGGCGGCGAGGCCGGCGAGCCCGGTCTCGTAACCCTGGCCGACGGCCCGGTACTTCCACTCCGTACCGCGCCGGTACAGCTCGCCGAAGATGAAGGCGCTCTCCACGGACGCGTCGCCGATCGAGAACCCGAGCAGCACCTCGCCGGACCGGTCGGCGACGGTCATCCGCAGGTCGTCGAGGTCGCCGAAGCGGGAGCCGCCGTACCGGCTCGCGGCGACGACCAGGCGATCGACGTCCTCGGGGACGGCGGTCAGGTCGAGGCTGATGCGGTCCTCGCTGCCGCCGTCCGTCGGCGTCTTGCCCAGCAGCTGCACGCTGCCGTCGGCCGCGGCGGGGTTGTTGTAGTAGAAGAAGTCGGCGTCGCCGCGGACCTTGCCGTTGGCGTCCAGCAGGAGCACGGACACGTCCGCGTCACCGTCCCCGGCGGTGCTGCTCCAGCTGAGGCTCGCGATGACCGATCCGGCATCGTCGCTGAGGTCCGCCAGCCCGACGTTGGCACCCTTGGTCATCTCACGCATGCAGTCCCCCAGACGCGCGGCCGCGTCGGGTCGCGCCCTGGCGACGGCAGCAGGTTGTTCCGTGACACAGCGCCTCGCCGCACACGGGAGAACCGTATCGCCCGTATGGACCAGAGGTGAAGGAACCGTGAAGTCCGATTGCGGGCCGCGCGGAGCCGGCCGGGCGGCCCCGCCGGTATTGCGGGTCGCACGCGGTGCGCTGGTTGCTACCGTCGGTCCCACCACGCACCGACCCGTTCGCCGGACCAGAAGGATCTTCCCCATGCATGATGCCCGCGCCCTGATCGACATGGGTGCCGAAGCGGTACGCCGGCTCGCTCGTCGCGGATACGCGCTGGACCTGCCCGCACTGGAGGACCTCCAGTCCCGGCGCAACCAGAACATCCGCTCGGCCGACGAGCTGCGGGCGGAGTCCAAGCGGGTGGCGAGCGAGGTCCAGCAGACGGCGCGTCAGGGCGGTGACATCACCGAGCTGAAGAAGCGGGCCCGTGAGCTGAAGGAGGAGATCCGGGACATCGACGCGGGCCAGGAGCAGATCCAGGAGCAGCTGCGCGACCTCCTCCTCACGATCCCGAACCTCCCGGCCGACGAGGCCCCGGACGGCGACAGCGACGCGGACGCGGTCGAGGTCAGGCGCGTGGGCACGCCGCCGGTGTTCTCGTTCGAGCCGAAGGACCACGTGGACCTCGGCGAGGCGACGGGCATCCTCGACTTCGCCCGGGCGACCAAGCTCTCGGGCCCCCGCTTCGCGGTCACGCGCGGCGCGGGCGCGGCCCTGGAACGCGCCCTGGCGACCCTCTTCCTCGACCTGCACACCCGCCGCCACGGCTACGTGGAGCACGCGGTCCCGTACCTGGTCACCCGTAAGACCATGACCGGCACCGGGCAGCTCCCGAAGTTCGAGGAGGACCTGTTCAAGACCGGCGTGGCCGACCGCGAGCTTTTCCTCATCCCGACGGCCGAGGTTCCGCTGACCAACCTGTACGCGGACGAGATCATCCCGCCCGCCGAGCTTCCCCTCGCCCTGACCGCCCAAACCCCGTGCTTCCGGTCCGAGGCGGGATCGTACGGCCGGGACACCCGGGGCCTGATCCGCCAACACCAGTTCTCCAAGGTCGAGATGGTCCGCATCGTCGACCCGGCGGAGGCCGACGCGGAACTGGAGCGGATGGTCGGCCACGCCGAGGCGTGCCTGAAGGAGCTCGGCCTCGCCTACCGCGTCGTCATGCTCGCCGCCGGCGACACGGGTTTCTCGGCGCAGCTCACGTACGACATCGAGGTCTGGATCCCGAGCCAGAACACGTACCGCGAGATCTCCTCGGTCTCCAACTTCGGTACGTTCCAGGCCCGTCGCGCCCACATCCGCACCCGCGACGAGAACGGCAAGCCCAAGCTCGTCGCCACCCTCAACGGCTCCGGCCTCCCCATCGGCCGCACCCTGGCCGCCCTCCTCGAACAGTGCCAGCAGGAGGACGGCTCCCTCGTCCTGCCCGAGGCCCTGACCCCGTACCTGGGCTTCCGCAGGATCGCGGCGGACGGGACGCCGGAGGCGTAAAGGGGCCTCAGACGGCCGCCGTGCGCGGCACGCCGTGGAACACCTCGCGCGCGTGCCACTCGCGGTGGGCGGGGGCGACCGGGGCGGCGGAGTGCTGCGGCCCGATGAGCGGGCGGCCGGCGAGCGCTATGACGTGCGCGCCGGCCGCCGCGCTGTGGCCGACGAAGCTCTGCGAGACGAGGATGCGGTCGTCGGTGCCGAGGCCGAGGACGCCCTTGTCGAACAACTTGTGGTGCAGGGAGCAGAGGCAGAGCCCGTTCTCGACGACGTCCGGCCCGTCGAACGCCCACCACCGCACATGGGCGGCCTCCAGTCCTACGGGCACCGCGCCGATCCGCCCGTCGTACCCGCAGAACGCGCACCGGTACTCGTACGCCGTCAGCACCCTCTCCCGCATCCGCGGATCCCGCCCCCGACGCCCGGCCGCGCCCGCCTCCGCGGTCTCGGCCGGCAGGAGCTCCAGGCCGACCGCCTCGCACAGCTCCTCGTGCAGGGAGGGCGGGAAGTTGAGGTCGAGCAGTACCCGCGCCATCCGCCCGAGCAGCGACGGCTCCCGCCGCAACGCGTCCCGCAACTCCGGCACCAGCCGCCCGGTCGCCCCCGACGCCCGCAACTCCCGTACGCCGGTGCCGGGACTCCCCGCCCCGCGTTCGGTGCGCACCTCCCACACCCCGTCACTCACGAGGTGGTGGAACGGGTACGCCGGCGTCGTCGGACGCCCCGGCCCGTACTCGTCGAGCAGCCGCCTAAGGTCCGCCTCCACGGAGCTGTACCGCAGCTCGTCCGCGGCATCCCGCTGAAACCGCGCAAGCGCGTACAACACCAACAACGGCTTGTGCGGCGCCCGAGCCCCACTCCGGGTCCACTGCCGCAACTTCCGGGTGCGCTCCAGCCAGTCCATCCGTCAGCCGGATCTCCTCGTGAGGGCCAGGGTCTTCGAAACACCGCCGATCATGACACACGGCTGTCCGGCCGCTCCCGCCGTCGCGCGGCAGGCGCGCTCCGCTGCCGGCCCGAGCTTCACCGGGCACCCGGGCTCGACGTATTGCCCGGTGAGAGCAATGGCGGAGGATACGAGATTCGCACTCGTGAGGGGTTGCCCCCAACACGCTTTCCACCTGTTCGCCCGGGGGTCCGGAGAGGGGCGGAGTTGTTCCGGCCTGGGATGGAGCCGCGCGTCGGAGGGGCGGTGAACGGCACTGGACGGGGGCGAATGAGACCAGGACTGAGACCGGAGCGCCGGGTCATACCTTCTTGACGACGATCGACTCCGGAACCAGCCTCTCCAGGTCGTCCACGTCCGAGGTGAAGACGGTGACCTGCCCCTTCTGCCGGCGCGCGATGACGGCGAGTATCGCGTCGATCGCGTACTTGTGGCCGTGCAGATCGGCATCCGCCAGCAGGCGGCGGGCCTGGCGGGCCTCGTCCTTCCCGATGTCAGCGACTTCGAGCCGGGAGAGTACCCAGTCCCAGCGCTGCTCCGTGGTTCTGCCGTCGTACGCCTCGACCAGCGTCATCGGAGACGTGACGACCTCGGCTTCACCCCGGGCCGCGAGGTCGAGCCACGCGATCATCTTCCGGTCGCCGCGTACGGCCAGGGACAGGGCTTCGCAATCGAGTACGAAGACGCGTAGCGGCCGCTGCCCGGGTGCGCCGGACCGCTTCCTCACGCGGCTTCTCCGGCGCCGTGCGTTCCGGTGGCGCGCCGGCGCTCATGCTCGGCGTCGAGGCCCTCCAGCTCCTCGAACGCTGTGGTGCGCTCTTCCTCGGTGAGAGGACCGTGTTCCTCCTGCAGCCAGTCCGACAGCTCCCGCAGCCGGTCCCGGTCGCGCTTGAAGCGCAGCGCCTCGGTGACGTACGCCGACATCCCCCGTTCTGCCGCCTCCGCACGGATCTCGTCCAGGAGATCCTCGGGAATCGTCACCGTTACCTTCTTCGTCGCCATACAAGCGACCATACTCTTGGTATCGCGCTCCTTACCAGCGCAATTCTCGTGACCGCCAGGTCGGCGGTCAGGCGGTCTTGGCGGGACGGGGGCTGCCGTGGAGGACCTGACTGGTGTGCCAGGAACGGTGGGCGGCGGTGATGGGACGGACGCCCGGCTGGGGGCCGATGACCGGACGGCCGGTGAGCGTGATGACGTGCTCGCGGGCGGCGGCGCTGTGGCCGACGAAGCTCTGGGAGACCAGGATGCGGTGGCCCTTGCCATGGTTTTCGCCGAGACCGATTGCGCCTTTGTCGAACAGCTTGTGGTGCAGGGAGCAGAGGCAGAGCCCGTTCTCGACGTCGTCCGGTCCGCCGAACGCCCACCAGCGCACATGGGCGCTCTCAAAGCCCGACCGGCACCGCGCCGGTCCTGCCGTCGTACCCGCAGAAGGCGCACTGGTACTCGTACGCCGGCAGGACCATCTCCCGCATCCGCCGGTCCCGCTGCCTGCGCGCGGCCGAGAGCAGTGCGGTCTCGGCCTCCTCCAGCTCCAGGCCGACGGCTTCGCACGGCGCTGTACCGCAGCTCGTCATCGGCGTCCTGCTGGAACCGGCTGAGCGCGTACAGGAACAGCAACGGCTTGTGCGGAGCCCGCGTCCCGCCCGCGAGTGCTCTCCGTTCCGGTCGCATCCAGCAGATCGGCCAGGGCGGTAAGTGGAACGGGCCCCAATGCCGCCAGTGTCCCGGCTACCTGCAGGTGTGGCAGCGCGAGTCCGGTCAGCGCCGGGGCCACCGACGCGGGGCGCTGAAGGCGGTCCGCGAGTTCGCCGAACGATCGTGGTTCCGACGGGGACACGGCCTCCGGGCGAGCTGCAAGGACCCGCTCAAGCCGGTCGGCTTCCAGATCACTCAGCCACGCGGCCAGAGCTGATCCACTGGGCTTGCCGATGGGGACCTCACAAAGACGAGTGCCGGTGGTCTCCGACCGGAATCGGTCCTGCACAGACCCAGAAGGGCGGATCGCGGGGGACGCTTGCGTCCTGAGCCGGCAGAAACCCGCTTCTGAGTGAAGGCGATGTCCTGTGACTCGACCTGGCGACGGCAATCGGCGGAATGAAATGTCTCTTGTGTCGGAAATGAATGAGATCAGAACTGAGACCATCAACGTCGAAGGCCCCCGCAGCGAGCTGCGGGGGCCTTCGACGTATTGCCCGGTGAGAGCAATGGCGGAGGATACGAGATTCGAACTCGTGAGGGGTTGCCCCCAACACGCTTTCCAAGCGTGCGCCCTAGGCCACTAGGCGAATCCTCCGCCGCAAACAATACAAGACGTTGAGGAGTGCTCGCGAACCCGTTCCCCGGGGAGGGGACGGGGCGGTGGCCGAGGTGGACTTGTGGGGGTGGGGATCGGTTAAGGTGGGCGTCAGCCCCTCACGTGGCGCTATCTGACTGAACTCCCCCAGGGCCGGAAGGCAGCAAGGGTAGGTCGGCTCTGGCGGGTGCGTGGGGGGCCCTTGCGTTTCCGGGTGGTGCGGGTCACGGTCGGGGCCGGTTGTCAGTGCGCCCCGATAACCTCGTAGGTGTGTCGTCCCTTGCGCTGTACCGCCGCTACCGCCCCGAGTCGTTCGCCGAGGTCATCGGTCAGGAGCATGTCACTGACCCGCTCCAGCAGGCCCTGCGGAACAACCGGGTCAATCACGCGTACCTGTTCAGCGGGCCGCGAGGCTGCGGCAAGACGACGAGTGCGCGCATCCTGGCCCGCTGCCTGAACTGCGAGCAGGGGCCCACGCCCACGCCCTGCGGAGAGTGCCAGTCCTGCCGTGACCTGGCGCGCAACGGGCCGGGGTCCATCGATGTGATCGAGATCGACGCCGCTTCGCACGGTGGTGTGGACGACGCCCGTGACCTCCGGGAGAAGGCGTTCTTCGGGCCCGCGTCGAGTCGTTACAAGATCTACATCATCGACGAGGCGCACATGGTGACGTCGGCGGGGTTCAACGCCCTGCTGAAGGTGGTGGAGGAGCCGCCGGAGCACCTGAAGTTCATCTTCGCGACCACGGAGCCCGAGAAGGTCATCGGGACCATTCGATCGCGTACGCATCACTACCCCTTCCGTCTCGTCCCCCCCGGGACCCTGCGCGACTACCTCGCCGAGGTCTGCGACCGGGAGAAGAGCCATGTGGACGACGGTGTCCTGCCGCTCGTCGTGCGCGCCGGGGCCGGGTCCGTGCGTGACTCGATGTCCGTCATGGACCAGCTGCTCGCCGGCGCGGGCGACGAGGGTGTGACGTACGCCATGGCGACGGCACTGCTCGGTTATACGGACGGCTCGCTGCTCGATTCGATCGTGGACGCCTTCGCGGCGGGCGACGGGGCCGCGGCCTTCGAGGTCGTGGACCGGGTCATCGAGGGCGGCAACGACCCGCGCCGGTTCGTCGCCGACCTGCTGGAGCGGCTGCGCGACCTGGTGATCCTGGCCGCCGTGCCGGACGCCGGCGAGAAGGGGCTGATCGACGCCCCCGCCGACGTCGTGGAGCGGATGCAGGCCCAGGCGTCCGTGTTCGGGGCCGCCGAGCTGAGCCGCGCCGCCGACCTGGTCAACGAGGGGCTTACGGAGATGCGCGGCGCCACCTCGCCACGCCTCCAGGTCGAGCTGATCTGCGCCCGGGTCCTGCTGCCCGCCGCCTTCGACGACGAGCGTTCCATGCAGGCCCGGCTGGACCGGCTGGAGCGGGGTGCCTCCTTCGCCACCACCGGTCCCGGCCCCGCCATGGGGTACGTGCCGGGCCCCGAGGCCCTCGCCCACGCACCGGTCCCGCCCGCCGCCCAGCCGGACGCCGGGCCCGCCGCCGGCCGCGCCGCCGTCCGGGGGGACGCGCAGCCCCCCGCCCCGGCCCCGGTCGCGCCCCAGACCCCGCCCCCCGCGCCCGTCCAGGCACCGCCCCCCGCGGAAGCGCCCGCCGCCGGGCAGCGGCCCGGTGCCTGGCCCGCCGCCGCGTCCGCCCCGGACCAGGGGCGCCGGCCCGGCGGCTGGCCCACCGCCGCCGCGCCCGGGCGGGCCCCCGCCCCGGCCCCGGCTCCGCAGAGCGCCCCTGCCGCGCCCCCCGGGCCCGCCGCGTCCGAGCCCGCTCCGGGCATGGCGCAGGGCGCCGGCCAGGTGCGCACCATGTGGCCCGACATCCTGGAGGCGGTGAAGAACCGCCGACGTTTCACGTGGATCCTTCTCAGCCAGAACGCCCAGGTGACCGGGTTCGACGGCAGCACGCTGCAGATCGGCTTCCTCAACGCCGGTGCCCGGGACAACTTCACGAGCAGCGGCAGCGAGGACGTGCTGCGGCAGGCGCTGGCCGAGCAGTTCAACGCCCAGTGGAAGATCGAGGCGATCGTCGACCCCTCGGGCGGTGCCGGACAGCCCCCGCAGCCCGCGTCCGGCGGCCAGCGTCCGTACAACCCGCCGCCCGCCGCGCAGCGCCCCGCCGCGCCCGCGCCGCAGCCGTACGAGCGGCCCGCCGCCCCCGCGCCCGCCCCTGCCCCCGCGTCCGCCCCGCAGCAGCCGGGCCCCGGCTCCGCCCCCTCGGCCGGGCTGCCGCCCGCGCCCTATTCGGCCCCCGAGGCACCGACGCCGGTCGCGCCGGAGGACGACATCCCGGAGGCCGACGACCCCGACCTGGTCGACTCCGCCCTCTCCGGGCACGAGCTGATCGTTCGCGAGCTGGGTGCCACGGTGGTCGAGGAGTACACCAACGAGTAGGCGCGCCGGTGCGGGCCGCCGTCCCCTGTCCACGGACCGGCGGCCGTCAAGGGTGCCGCGCCCCGGCGGCTAGGCTGCACCCCGTGAAGGTCCTCGTCATCGGCGGCGGCGCCCGCGAACACGCCCTGTGCCGCTCTCTGTCCCTCGACCCCGACGTCACCGATCTGTACTGCGCCCCCGGCAACGCCGGCATCGCAGAGGTGGCCGAACTGCGCCCGGTCAACGCCCTCGACGGCGCCGCCGTCGCGCGCCTCGCCGCAGAGCTGGGCGCCGGGCTGGTGGTCGTCGGCCCGGAGGCGCCGCTCGTCGCCGGTGTCGCCGACTCGGTGCGCGCCGCGGGCATCCCGTGCTTCGGCCCGTCCGGCGCCGCAGCGCAGCTGGAGGGCTCGAAGGCGTTCGCCAAGGACGTCATGGCCGGGGCGGGCGTGCCCACCGCCCGCAGCTATGTGTGCACCACGCCCGCCGAGATCGACAGTGCCCTCGACGCGTTCGGCGCGCCGTACGTCGTCAAGGACGACGGCCTGGCCGCGGGCAAGGGCGTCGTCGTGACCGAGGACGTCGAGGTGGCCCGCGCCCACGCGCTGGCCTGCGACCGGGTGGTCATCGAGGAGTTCCTCGACGGCCCCGAGGTGAGCCTCTTCGCGATCACCGACGGCACCACCGTGCTGCCGCTCCAGCCCGCCCAGGACTTCAAGCGGGCCCTCGACGGCGACGAGGGCCCGAACACCGGCGGCATGGGCGCGTACTCCCCCCTGCCCTGGGCCGACCCCAAGCTGGTCGACGAGGTCATGGAATCGGTGCTCCAGCCGACCGTGGACGAGCTGCGCAGGCGCGGTACGCCCTTCTCGGGGCTGCTGTACGCGGGCCTCGCGATCACCTCGCGCGGGGTGCGGGTCATCGAGTTCAACGCCCGGTTCGGCGACCCGGAGACCCAGGTCGTCCTGGCGCGCCTGCGGACGCCGCTGGCCGGTGTGCTGCTCGGCTCCGCCAACGGCACGCTCGACCAGCTGCCGCCCCTGGCATGGCGCGACGAGGCGGCCGTCACCGTGGTCATCGCTTCGCACAACTACCCGGACACCCCGCGCACGGGTGACCCGATCGAGGGGCTGGACGAGGTCGCGGCGCAGGACGCCCCGCACGCGTACGTGCTGCACGCCGGCACCAAGCGCGACGGCGACGCGATCGTCAGCGCGGGCGGCCGCGTGCTGTCCGTGACGGCGACGGCCGATGACCTGGCGGGCGCCCGCGAGCGCGCCTACGCGGCGGCGGCGCGGATCCGGCTCGACGGCTCCCAGCTCCGTACGGACATCGCGAAGAAGGCCGCGGAGGAAGCGGCGGCCGCCGGAGCCTGAGCCGGACGGGCGGCGGGCCCAGCCCGTACCCCGCTGGCCCCCTGCCCCTCAACACCTTTGACCAAAGCCATTCCATCGAGTGACGGCTGAGCCATCCGGATGACGGCCGCCGCACCCCCAACTAGGGTGCGGCGCAAGCGTTCCGGCACTTGGCCCACCGGCATTGCGATGTCAGTGGCGGGTGCCATCGTGGGGGAGTGAGCAACACCGCCGTGGGGGCAGAGGGGGTGAGGTCCAGCCGTGTCCGGTACCGGTACGGGTGAGGAGCCGGGTGCGCGGGCAGCGCGGGCCCGGGCGCTCGTCCTGCTGCGCATCCGCGGCAGGGCGACGGCGGTCGCGCTGCTGCCCGCCGCGCTGGCCGTGGTGCTGTTCGCCGCGGGCGCGCGAGGGTTCGCGGACGGCGGCGGCTGGGACGCGGCGCGCTGGGCCGTGGCCGCCTGCGCGGTCGTGGTGCTGCTGATCGCGGGAGCCGTCGCGCTCGCGGTCGTACGGGCGAAGCCGGCGGTCAGCCCGACCGTGCCGCTCAGCGAGGCGGCGGCGCCCGACCTCTACCGCCTGGTCCGCGAGCTGGCGGACCGGCTCGATGTGCCCGCGCCCTCGGCCATAGCCCTCACGCCCGACTGCGACAGCTGGCTCGAGGACCGCACCCATCCGGCGGCCGGCGGCCCCGCCCGGCGGACGGAGGCGGCCCCCGTGCTGGTCATCGGCTCCCCGTTCCTGTGGTGGATGCGGGTCGCCGAGCTGCGCGCGCTTCTCGCCCCGGTCGTCGCGGGCACCAGCGCGTCCGCCCAGCCAGACATAGCCGCCGCCCGGCGCTTCGTCCGGGGCCTGGACGGGGCGGTCGCCGATGCCGCCGCGCCCGCCCGGGGGCCGGTGCGCCGGGCCCTGCGGCTGCCGCGCGTCTTCATCGGGCGGATCGCCCGGATACTGCTGCGCAACTGTCGCGGTCATGCCGCGGAGATGGAGCGGGGGGTCGCCGCCGCCGCGTCCTCGCGCGCCCGGGAAGTGGACTACGGGCTGCGGATCGTCGCGCAGGAGCAGGTGGGCCTCGCCTACGCGGGCTGGGACCGGCTGCTGACCCGGGTCGCACTGCCCGCCTGGCGGATGGGCCGCTGGCCCTCGCAGCTGGATGCGGGCGTCGTCGCCGCGCTCACCGAGCTCTCCCGCCGCGACCGGCTGGCCAAGGGGTACGCCTCCCGGCTCGGCGAGCGGCCCGCCTGCGACCTCCTGGAGGAGCCGGGGGCGGCCGACGAGGCGGCGTCCCTGCTGGCGGCCCGGCTCTTCCACGGCGGGCCCGCCGTGGCCGGCCCCGACTGGTCCCCGGTGGACTGGCAGCAGTATCCGGACGAGGTGGTGGACCGGAAGTGGCGTTCGGAGGCGGCCCGGCTGCACCGCGTCCTGGACGCCATGGGCGTTCCGCCCGCGGCCGCCCTCGGCGGGGTGCCCACGCTGGCCCGCGTGGTCGAGCACCTGGAGTCGGGGGAGACCGGCGGCGAGGAGCTGGCGGCCGGGATCAGCGCCGCGGTGGCCCGCGAGGAGGCCGAGGCCCAGGAGCGGGCGACGGCCCCGGGCGACCTGTCCGGCCCGGGCGCGGGCGGGCCCGGCGGCGCGAGCGGACCGGAGGGCTCCACGGGCCCGGGCGGCCCTGCCGGCGTGGGCGCCGCCACCCCCGGCGGCCCCGACGCCGCCGGCGACGAGTTCGTCGCCCTCTGGGGTCCCGACCCGCTCCCGCTGTTCCCGCTCCAGCCGCCCCGTACAGGCACCGAACTGCTCGCCGACCACGTCGCGGCCATGGTCTGCTGCGCCGCCGTGGACACGGCGGGCGCGGCGCCCGGCCTCGACTGGCTCGACGGGCCCACCCTGCTGGTCGACGGCGAGCGCCGCGCGGACCTCGGCAGCCCCGTTCTCAGCCTGATCGAGGACGGCGACTCCGGACCGCTGCGTTCCTGGCTCGCGTCGGTCGGCGTACGCACCGACAAGCCCGTCCGCCTTGTCTGAAACAGGCCCCCGCCGACACGGGACGCGGCGGACGGGATGGCCGAGAACAACCGCATAACCGGAGCGACAGCTTCCGTTCACGTCAATTCACGACGAACGGTGACGGAGTGCGTGCGTTATGTGATGTGCTGGGGAACGGCGCTGACTGACGGCGCACCACTGTTGATCCGGGGGCCTGAGGGAGGGGGAGCGTGATGGGGGCGGAACAGATCCGTCGGTGGGAATCGGGTGCCTTGGCGCATGCCGTGACCGACCCTTTCGGCCAGGGGCCGCTGCCCTGGCTGCGCGGCAGCGAGAACTACTTCGACGACACCGGCCAGGTCGTGCCCTGGTACGTGGACCCCACCCTGTCCGGCGGCGGCACCCGCACCGCCGACGACGTGCGCCGGCAGATCAAGGGCTTCACCTCCACGGGGGCCGCGGCCCCCGGCGAGGCGATCGACTTCCACATCACGGTGGACCCGCCGCAGCAGTTCTCCGTGGACGTCTACCGGATCGGCCACTACGGGGGTGACGGCGCCTCGAAGATCACCACGAGCCCCCGGCTGTCGGGCATCGTCCAGCCGGCCCCCCTCACCGCCGACCGCACGGTCTCCTGCCACCACTGGTGGCTGTCCTGGCGGCTGCAGATCCCCAGCTACTGGTCGATCGGGGCGTACGTCGCCGTGCTCACCACGCTCGACGGCTACCGCTCCCACATCCCGTTCACCATCCGCGACGACCACCCGGCGGATCTGCTGCTCGTCCTCCCGGACGTCACCTGGCAGGCGTACAACCTCTACCCGGAGGACGGCCGGACCGGCGCCAGCCTCTACCACGCCTGGGACGAGGAGGGCCGGCTGCTGGGGGAGGAGGACGCGGCGGTCACCGTCTCCTTCGACCGCCCCTACGCGGGCGCGGGCCTCCCGCTGCATGTCGGGCACGCGTACGACTTCATCCGCTGGGCCGAGCGCTACGGCTACGACCTCGCCTACGCCGACACCCGCGACCTGCACGCGGGCCGGGTCGACCCCACCCGCTACCGGGGCCTGGTCTTCCCGGGCCACGACGAGTACTGGTCGGTGCCGATGCGCCGTGCCGCCGAGCGCGCCCGGGAGCACGGTACTTCCCTGGTCTACCTCTCCGCCAACACCATGTACTGGCAGGTCAGCCTGGGGCCCTCGGCGTCCGGGGTGCCGGACCGCCTGCTCACCTGCCGCAAGCGCCGAGGGCCCGGCAAGCCCGCGCTCTGGCGCGAGATCGACCGCCCGGAGCAGCAGCTGCTCGGTATCCAGTACGCGGGCCGGGTCCCCGAGCCCCACCCCCTGGTCGTGCGGAACGCGGAGCACTGGCTGTGGGACGCGACGGGCGCCGGTGAGGGCGACGAGATCGAGGGCCTGGTGGCGGGCGAGGCCGACCGCTACTTCCCCCGCACCACGCTGCCGGAGCACGACAACCGCATCCTGCTCGCCCACTCCCCGTACCAGGACGGCGAGGGCGTGATGCGCCACCAGGAGACGTCCCTGTACCGGGCCCCGTCCGGCGCGCTGGTCTTCGCCTCGGGCACGTTCGCCTGGTCCCCGGCCCTGGACCGCCCCGGCCATGTGGACCCCCGCATCCAGAAGGCCACCGCCAACCTCCTCGACCGGATCTGCAAGCGCGCCTGACCGGAGGACGGTCACCCCCGCCGCTTCCCCGCCCACCCGGACGGCACCCCTCCGCAGCCGCCCGTTGCCGGATACGGGACAATCGGAACGGTTCCTGGAACAACCTACGCGGAGGCAGCGTGTCCGGATTCGTAGAAAAGCCCGAGCCGGTGCAGGTGCCGGGACTCACCCACCTGCACACCGGCAAGGTGCGCGAGTTGTACCGGAACGAGGCCGGTGACCTCGTCATGGTCGCCAGCGACCGGATGTCCGCGTACGACTGGGTGCTGCCGACGGAGATCCCGGACAAGGGCCGTGTCCTGACCCGCCTCTCGATGTGGTGGTTCGACCAGCTCGCCGACCTCGTGCCGAACCACGTCCTGTCGACCGAGGTGCCCGCCGGGGCCCCCGCCGACTGGGAGGGCCGCACGATGATCTGCAAGTCCCTGCGGATGGTCCCGGTCGAGTGCGTCGCCCGCGGCTACCTCGCGGGCTCCGGCCTGCTCGAGTACAACGCCTCGCGCACCGTCTGCGGCATCGGGCTCCCCGACGGCCTGGTCGACGGATCCGAGCTCCCGGGCGCGATCTTCACCCCGGCCACCAAGGCCGCAGTCGGCGACCACGACGAGAACGTCAGTTACGAGGAGGTGGCCCGCCAGGTCGGTACGGAGACCGCCGTCGTGCTGCGCCGGACCACCCTGGACGTCTACGGCCGGGCCCGCGACATCGCCCGTGAGCGCGGGATCATCCTCGCGGACACGAAGTTCGAGTTCGGCTACGCGCCCACCGCCGACGGCGGCGAGGAACTGATCATCGCCGACGAGGTCCTGACCCCCGACTCCTCCCGCTTCTGGCCGGCCGCCACCTGGGAGCCGGGCCACGCCCAGCCGTCGTACGACAAGCAGTTCGTCCGCGACTGGCTGACCTCCCCGGCCTCCGGCTGGGACCGCAAGAGCGAGCAGCCTCCGCCGCCGCTGCCTCAGGAGATCGTGGACGCCACCCGCGCCAAGTACATCGAGGCGTACGAACTGCTCACCGGCACGCCCTGGAAGTAACGCCACACGAAGAAGCCCCCGGCCGAAGGGCCGGGGGCTTTATTCATCTGAGCGGACGACCAGGTTCGAACTGGCGACCTCAACCTTGGCAAGGTTGCGCTCTACCAACTGAGCTACGTCCGCGAGCGCCGAAGCGCGAGAACTACTATACCCATCCCCGCTCGCGTGCGAGACGCACTGCCGCATGGCGGTTCTCCGCACCCAGCTTCGAGGCGGCCGCCGAGAGGTAGTTCCGTACGGTCCCCTGCGAGAGCGAGGCCCGCTCGGCGATCTCCGAGACCGGCGCGCCGTCGACCGCGAGCTCCAGCACCTCGGTCTCCCGGACGGTCAGCGGGGAGTCTCCGGCGGCGATGGCGTCGGCCGCCAACTCCGGGTCCACGTAACGGTTCCCGGCCCGCACGGTGCGGATGATGCCGGCCAGCTGGCGGGCGCTCACGGTCTTCGGCACGAAACCCCGGACGCCCGCCGCGAGGGCCCGCTTGAGGTGGCCGGGCCGGCCGTGACTGGTCACGATCATGGTCCGGCAGTCCGGCAGCTCGGCCCGCAGTGATGTGGCGACGCTCACACCGTCCGCCCCGGGCATCTCCAGGTCCAGCACCGCGACATCCGGGCGGTGGGCCCGGGCCATGGCGAGCGCCTCCGGCCCCGTCGCCGCCTCCGCGACCACCACCAGGTCCTCCTCCAGAGCGAGGAGGGCGGCGAGCGCGCCCCGGATCAGATGCTCGTCATCGGCGAGCAGCACCCGTACCGCGGTCATCGTCATCCCTCCATGAGGCCGGGACCCGGCCCCACCATCACACCTGGGGCCACCATGGCCCCGGGACGCAGGTTCACGGGCGCACGGCGGGCGGCCGGCGGCTGGGGACGGGGTTCCTCGGCCTTACCGGGCTTCCCCCCGCCCCCGCCCCCTCCCCTCTCCCCGGTCTCCGAAGGGATCGCCGTCAGCGGGATCGTCGCCGTCAGCCGGAACAGGCCGCCCTTCGCCGGGCCCGCCTCCAGCGAGCCGTCCAGCGCGGCGAGCCGTTCCCGGAGGCCGGCCAGCCCGGAGCCCGGCCCGTCGGACGGGGACGTGGGCGAGGGCGCCGTCCCGGCTGGCGTCGCGCCGTCGTTCTCCACCTGGAGCACCACGGCGTCGGCGGTGACCCCGACCCGGATCACGCAGCGGCGCGGGTCGCCATGGCGCAGCACGTTGGTGGCCGCCTCCCGGACGACCCAGCCGAGTGCCGACTGCACGGGCGCGGGCAGGTGCCCGCCGCTGTCGCCGGTCACCGTGCACTCGATACCGGCCGCGCTCAAAACGCCCTGCGCGCCCGCCAGTTCCGTGTTCAGATCCGCTTCGCGGTAGCCGCGCACCACATCGCGTACTTCCTGTTGCGAGGCGCGCGCTATCCGCTGCACCTCGACCATCTGGTCCACCGCCTCCGGCCTGCCGCGCTGGGCGAGCTCCACCGCCAGCTCGCTCTTGAGCGCGATCACCGCGAGGTTGCGGCCCAGCACGTCATGCATGTCCCGTCCGAACCGCAGCCGCTCCTCCGCCACGGCGAGCCTGGCCTGTATGTCCCGGGCCTGCTCGGCCTGCCACATCACGCTCATGCTCCAGGCGCTGGGCCGGACCGAGATCAGGACCAGCACACAGCCGAAGAGGCTGCAGGGCACCACTCCCGCCAGGGTGCCGCCCTTGACGCCGGCCACCGCGAGGGCGCCGGTGATCAGGGCGGTGAGGCAGAGGGACTCGACCAGGAAGCGGCGGACCGGCACCAGGAGCACCCGCGTGATCACGAGGGCCATCGGCGCGTTCAACGTCATGAGCAGCAGCCCCGAGCCCTTGACGCCGTCCACCCCGGCCAGGGCCGCCAGGAGTCCGACGGCCACGACCAGAAGCACCACGGGGGCCAGCAGGCGCCGCCCCGGGAAGACGGAGACGCCCAGGTAGTGCCCGTACGACGCCGTGAGGTTGCGATTGCTCAGCAGGCACTGCCCGAGGCTCACCAGGAGCAGCGCCAGGCCGAGGGCCAGCGGAAGCGGTTCGTGGCGGATGTCCTGGTGGAAGGGCGCCCCCTGCCAGGCCAGGGTGAAGAACCAGGGGATGCAGGAGATGGTGAACCGCGAGTACAGATCGATCCGTTCCATCTTGCTGCGCTCCTGCCAGCTGCGGCGCCATCCCCGTACGCGCATCGCGGCCCAACCTCCATGTCAGCGTCGCGGATCCCAGCGGAACCACCGCTGCACAGCAAACACGGCCAGCGCCGTCCAGACCAGCCCGGTCAACGCGGCACCCAGCAGGTCGGTGCCCTCGGGGCCGCCGAACCACCCGGCCCGGACCAGGGTCATCACACCGGTCAGCGGCAGGTACTCGCAGACCGCCGCGAGCCGGTCAGGAAATATGTCCAGCGGGATGAAGAGGCCCGAGCCCATCATCGAGACGAGGAACAGCGGCAGCGTCGTCAGCTGGGCGGTCTGCACGGTGCGGGTGATCACGGAGGTGACCGCGGCCAGGACCGTCAGCAGCACCACGCCCAACAGCAGCCCCGCCACGAGCAGTTCCGGACGCTCCGGTGCGCCGAGACCGAAGAAGGCCGTACCGGCGACGACGATCACCGCGCTCTGCGCCAGGGCGAGGGAACCCGCCGGAAGGGCGGTCCCGGCCAGGATCTCCCCGTCCGTGACCTCGCCGGTGCGCAGCCGCTTCAGGACCAGCTCCTCGCGCCGCGCCACGTAGGCGGCGACGAGGTTCATGTAGACGGCCTGGATGAGCACCGTCCCGACGCCACCCATGAGGGCCGCTCCGGCGACGGTGAGTCCGGTCCCGTCGAGGTCGACCTTCTCGAACGCCGACTTCATCGCCATGATCATGGCCGCCGGCATGAGGAGTGCGACGAAGATCGCCGTCCTGTTCCGGGCGAGCAGCGACAGCTCGGCCCGGCCGAGGGCCGCCAGCCGGCTCACGGCCGTCGTGCGCGCGGGGCCGGCGGAGGGGGTGGTCGCGGTGGTCATGGGACGGGCACCTCTTCGGTTTCGGCGGCGGACTTCGCGATGTCGAGGAACGCCTCTTCGAGCGAGGCGGAGCGGGCGTCGAGCCCGTGCAGCCGGACGTCGGACTCGGCGGCCCAGCGGAGCAGTTCGGTCAGGGCGTCCTGGAGGTGGTGCGTCCGTATCTCGACCCGGGGGCCCTCGGCGGCGGCGTGGAGCTTCAGGGGCAACCGCGCCGGCCGAACGCCCTCGGGCAGCTCGAAGCGGATGCGGGCGGGGCGGGCGGCCGTCACCTCGGCCGTGGTGCCCGCGGTCACGATCCGGCCGCGGTGCATGATCGCCAGCCGGTCCGCGAGGGCTTCGGCCTCCTCCAGGTAGTGCGTGGTGAGCAGCACGGTGATGCCGTCCTCCTGGAGCCGGCGGACGAGCGCCCAGGTGTCGCGGCGGCCCTCCGCGTCGAGACCGGTGGTCGGCTCGTCGAGGAAGAGCACCTCGGGCCGGCCGAGCAGGGCCAGCGCCAGGTCGAGCCGGCGCCGCTCACCTCCCGAGAGCTGCTTGACCCGGACCCGGGCGCGGTGGCCGAGCCCGACCAGCTCCAGGGCCTCGCCGGTGGGCCGGGCGCCGCTGGTGCAGCCCGCCCACATCCGTACCGTCTCGGTGACCGACAGCTCGGACGGGAAGCCGCCCTCCTGGAGCATCACGCCTATCCGCGGGCGGACCTGCGAGCGCTCGCCGTAGGGGTCGTGGCCCAGCACGCGGACCGTGCCGCCGTCGGGCCGGGCCAGGCCCTCCAGCAGTTCGACGGTGGAGGTCTTGCCAGCGCCGTTCGTACCGAGGAGGGCGAAGAGCTCGCCGCGTGCCACGGAGAAGGAGACGCCGGACACGGCCTCGAAGCCGCCGGCATAGCTGCGCCGGACGTCTTCCGCCTGGATCACGCACTCACGGGACATGTCGTCGCTGGTCATGTCTTCAGGTTTCCGTCCGCGGCGGGCCGGGGGCAGTGCGGACTGTCACCACCACTCATGACAAACGTCATGGGTGGTGGCACACGGGCCGGGAAGACACCTGGAGCCGGCCGGCATATTCGTCACACGGCGAAGGCCCCGGTCGGAATTGACCGGGGCCTTCGTATTCTGAGCGGACGACCAGGTTCGAACTGGCGACCTCAACCTTGGCAAGGTTGCGCTCTACCAACTGAGCTACGTCCGCATGGCAACCACTCGGCTTTCACCGGTGGAGCGAGCACTACTCTACCTGATCCACCGGAGTGGTCCTGCGAGTCGTGCGGAGCGGGTGACAGGAATTGCACACTGCGCCTTCCCCCTGGAAGGGGGATGTTCTACTACTGAACTACACCCGCACGCTGCGTGGGGTTCGGCCTTTTCGGCCTCGCCCCTCGGCGTGCTCCAGACTCTAGCCGACCTGCGGGGGTGTCGCGCAAGTCGGCTCCCCCGCAGATCCTCCGCCGGTGCCCCGCCGGACCTTTCGCGGGGTCAACTCGCTTCCTGGAACGCCTCGTACACGCTCTTCGGGATGCGGCCCCGGGCGGGCACGTCCATCCGGTGCGAGCGCGCCCAGGCGCGCACTGCCGCGGGGTCGGGAGCGAGCGAGGTGTGCCGGTACGGAACGGGAGCCTTGCCGTGCTTGCCGGCGTTTGTCTGCTTGCGGCCGGCCGCCATGTACGGGGCCAGGGCGTTCCGCAGTTTCTTTGCGTTGGACGGATTGAGGTCGATCTCGTACGACTTCCCGTCCAGGGCGAAGGTGACCGTTTCCGCCGCTGTTCCCCCGTCGATGTCGTCGGAGAGTGTGACCACTACGCGCTGCGCCACGGATATCGGTCCTTTCCTACGGCATCGGCGCGTCTGACATGCGCCGATGCCGGCCTTCCGGCTGTGAGCGCGGATGCGGGCCGACTGGTGTCGGTGCTCCGGGGCAATGCTGCATTCCCCGGTAATCATTTGTACAGCGACTGGTGCCGCATTGTGAAGCCCGTCCAATTACTCCCGCGTGTCCGCCCGCTATGTGTGCCGCTGGTGAGCATTTGTTTCGCGGCTTTTCCGCCGTCCGGTGGTCGGCCGATATCTGGGCGTGATCTATCCCGATTGATATCTACCCGCGTAGAATTTCCGGCCAGGTACGCTGAGTGGACCCGCGGGGGTCCGGGGTACCCCCTCCGGAGAAACAGCCGCACCACACCACCACACCGGGAGTGCCAGTGGCACGCGTCGTAGTCGACGTCATGCTCAAGCCCGAGATCCTCGACCCGCAGGGACAGGCGGTGCAGCGCGCACTGCCCCGTCTCGGCTTCGAGGGAATCGCGGACGTACGTCAGGGAAAGCGTTTCGAGCTGCAGGTCGAGGGGCCGGTCGATGACGCCGCCCTCGCCCGTATTCATGAGATGGCGGAGACGTTCCTCGCCAACACCGTGATCGAGGACTTCACCGTGAAGGTGGAGAACGCCGAGGAGCCGAAGTGACTGCTCGTATCGGAGTCGTCACCTTTCCGGGCACGCTCGATGACCAGGACGCCCTGCGGGCCGTTCGCGTCGCGGGCGCCGAGCCCGTATCGCTGTGGCATCGCGACAAGGACCTGCACCAGGTCGACGCGGTGATCCTGGCGGGCGGTTTCTCGTACGGCGACTATCTGCGCGCCGGAGCCATCTCCCGGTTCTCGCCGGTCATGGAGACGGTGATCGAGCAGGCGAAGGCGGGCATGCCGGTCCTCGGTATCTGCAACGGCTTCCAGATCCTGACCGAGGCGCACCTGCTGCCCGGCGCGATGCTGCGCAACAACCACCTGCACTTCATCTGCCGCGACCAGACCCTGCGCGTCGAGAACGCGGAGACCGCCTGGACCTCGGACTACTCCGCGGGTCAGGAGATCTCCGTACCGCTCAAGAACATGGACGGCCGCTACACCGCCGACGAGCACACGCTCGACGCGCTGGAGGCCGAGGGCCGCGTGGCCTTCCGTTACGTGGGCCACAACCCGAACGGCTCGCTGCGCGACATCGCCGGCATCACCAACGCCGCGGGCAACGTCGTCGGCCTGATGCCGCACCCGGAGCACGCCGTGGAGCCGCTGATCGGCACCGGTCGCACCGACGGTCTCGGTTTCTTCACCTCGATCATCAAGAAGCTGGTCAACGCATGAGCCTGGACACGGTCAAGCACGCGGCCGAAACCCCGGACACCGCGCAGCCCTGGAAGGAACTCGGCCTCAAGGAGGACGAGTACGCCCGCATCCGCGAGATCCTGGGCCGCCGTCCCACCGGCGCCGAGCTCGCCATGTACTCCGTGATGTGGTCCGAGCACTGCTCGTACAAGAGCAGCAAGGTCCACCTCAAACAGTTCGGCGAGAAGGTCCCCGCCAACGACGCCATGCTCGTCGGCATCGGTGAGAACGCCGGTGTGGTCGACGTCGGGCAGGGGTACGCGGTCACCTTCAAGGTCGAGTCGCACAACCACCCCTCGTACATCGAGCCCTACCAGGGCGCGGCGACCGGCGTCGGCGGCATCGTCCGCGACATCCTCGCCATGGGTGCCCGCCCGGTGGCCGTCGTGGACCCGCTGCGCTTCGGTGCGGCCGACCACCCGGACACCAAGCGGGTGCTGCCGGGTGTCGTCGCGGGTATCGGCGGGTACGGCAACTGCCTCGGTCTGCCGAACATCGGCGGCGAGGTCGTTTTCGACGCCTGCTATCAGGGAAACCCGCTCGTCAACGCCGGTTGCATCGGTGTGATGAAGCACGAGGACATCCACCTCGCGAAGGCCTCCGGGCCCGGCAACAAGGTCATCCTGTACGGCGCCCGCACCGGCGGCGACGGCATCGGCGGCGTCTCCGTGCTGGCCTCGGAGACCTTCGAGTCGAGCGGCCCGGCCAAGCGCCCGGCCGTCCAGGTCGGCGACCCGTTCCAGGAGAAGCTCCTCATCGAGTGCACCCTGGAGATCTTCAAGGAGAAGCTCGTCGCGGGCATCCAGGACCTCGGTGGTGCCGGGCTCTCCTGCGCCACGTCCGAGCTGGCCTCCGCGGGCTCCGGCGGCATGCGCGTCGAGCTGGACACCGTGCCGCTGCGCGACTCCTCCCTCTCGCCCGAGGAGATCCTCATGAGCGAGTCGCAGGAGCGCATGTGCGCCATCGTCGAGCCGCAGCACGTCGACCGCTTCCTGGAGATCTGCGAGAAGTGGGACGTCATCGCCACCGTCATCGGTGAGGTGACCGAGGGCTCGCAGCTGGAGATCTTCTGGCACGGCGAGCAGATCGTGGACGTGCCGCCGCGGTCCGTCGCCCACGAGGGCCCGACATACCACCGCCCGTTCGCGCGCCCGTCCTGGCAGGACGCGCTCCAGGCCGACGACGCCGGCAAGCTGGCCCGCCCGGCGAACGGCGCTGAGCTGCGCGAGCAGGTCCTCAAGCTGGTCGCCTCGCCGAACCAGGCGTCGAAGTCCTGGATCACGGACCAGTACGACCGGTTCGTGCAGGGCAACACCGTGCTCGCGATGCCCGAGGACGCCGGCATGGTCCGCATCGACGAGGAGTCCAACCTCGGCGTGGCCATGGCGACCGACGGCAACGGCCGGTACGCGAAGCTCGACCCGTACACCGGTGCGCAGCTCGCGCTGGCGGAGTCGTACCGGAATGTCGCCGCGACCGGCGCCAAGCCGCTCGCGATCTCGGACTGCCTGAACTTCGGTTCGCCCGAGGACCCGGACGTCATGTGGCAGTTCGCCGAGGCCACCCGCGGTCTCGCGGACGGCTGCCTGGAGCTGGGCACCCCGGTCACCGGCGGCAACGTCTCGCTGTACAACCAGACCGGTGAGACGGCGATCCACCCGACGCCGGTCGTGGCCGTGCTCGGTGTGATCGACGACGTCACGCGGCGTACGCCGGTCGCCTTCGGGGAAGAGGGCCAGCTCCTCTACCTGCTGGGTGACACCCACGAGGAGTTCGGCGGCTCGGCCTGGTCCGAGGTCGTCCACAACCACCTCGGCGGCATGCCGCCCAAGGTGGACCTGGGCCGCGAGAAGCTGCTCGCCGAGATCCTGATCTCGGCCTCCCGCGACGGCATGATCGACGCGGCGCACGACCTGTCGGACGGCGGTCTGATCCAGGCGGTCACCGAGTCCTGCCTGCGCGGCGGGAAGGGTGCCCGGCTGGTCGTGCCGGACGGCCTCGACGCGTTCACGCTGCTCTTCTCCGAGTCCGCGGGCCGCGCGGTCGTCTCGGTGCCGCGCAGCGAGGAGCTGCGGTTCAACGACATGTGCGGGGCGCGCGGTCTGCCCGTGACCCGCATCGGTGTCGTGGACGGTGACGAGATCGCGGTCCAGGGTGAGTTCAGCATTCCGCTGAGCGAGCTGCGCACGGCGCACGAGGAGACGATCCCGGCGCTGCTCGCGTAGTTCCCGGACAGCACACGCCGAAACCCCCGACCGGTTCCGCCCGGTCGGGGGTTTTCGCGTGGTGCGGACGGGGAAGTGCGGCGCTCCGGTGGGATGTTCGGCCCGTGCGCGTACGGGGAAGGGTCAGGGGCTCGTACGGGTGCCGGGCAGCCGGGTCGCCAGGATCAGGGCGAGGATCATCGCTCCGGTGGCGCAGGCGAAGACCACGTCCGTCGAGGAGACGAAGGCGTCCAGGGCCTGGTCGCGGGCGGTCCCGGTGAGGCGGCCGATGCCGCTCGTCGTCCCACCGGGGCCCTTGGCGGCGTAGACCCTGCTGAGCACGGCCCCGAAGAGGGAGGCTCCCAGGGCGGTGCCGAGGGTCTGGAAGAAGCGGACACCGGTGGTGGCGACGCCCAGCTGGGCCGGCGGGGCGGTGTCCTGGACGAGCTGGATCAGCTGGCCGATGAGCTGGCCGAAGCCGATTCCCATGAGCAGCAGAGCGCCGCGCACGGTCCACAGGCCGGTGTCCGGGTCGAGGGTGGTCAGCAGGGCGAGGGCGGCCGAGGCGAAGACCGTGCCGCTGACGACGAAGGTCTTCTGCGACCAGCCGGCCGCGACCAGGCGCCCCGAGAGGAGCCCGACGACGGTCATCCCGGTCGCCATCGGGACCAGGAAGAGACCGGCCGAGGTCGCGGCGACCCCGCGGACCACCTGGAGGTAGATCATCACGTAGACGATCGACCCCATCATCGCGACGCCCACGAGCCCCTGGATCGCGAAGCCGCACCGCATGGTCCGCAGGCGGAAGAGCGAGAGCGGCAGGATCGGTTCGGCGGCCGTGGCCTGGCGCCACAGGAACAGGCCGAGCGCGACGGCGGCGGCGACGACGAGGCCGACGATGACCGGCGAGGTCCACGCGTAGTCCTCGCCGCCCCACTCGGTGACCAGGAGCAGCGCGGTGGAGAAGGCGGCGGCGAGGCCGGCTCCGAGGAAGTCGATGCGGTGGCGCGTCGTGCGGACGGGGAGCTTCACCACGAAGACCGCGGCGATCAGGACGGTGATGCCGACCGGCAGGTTCACGTAGAAGATCCAGCGCCAGCCCGCGTGGTCGGCCAGGGCACCGCCGAGCCAAGGGCCGAGCGCCATGCCCGCACCGGCGATGATTCCGCCGATGTTGCCCTTCTTGTCGCCGCCCTTGGCCTTCTTCTCGGCCTTGCCCGTCTTCGCCCCGGCCGCGGCGCCGAGTTGGTGGAGGACGACCATGGTGACGCTCATCAGTCCGCCCCCGCCGATGCCCTGGAAGGCGCGTGCGGCGATCAGCTCGCCCATGGACTGGGCCATTCCGCACAGTGCGGATCCGGTGAGGAAGGTGGCGAGCGCCCCGATGAAGACCTTCTTCGAGCCGAGGGAGTCACAGAGCTTGCCGTACAGGGGCAGTGCGGCGGTCGCGGCCAGTTGATAGGCGGCGATCAGCCATGGGATCCGGTCGACGCCGTGGACCGGATCCAGGTCGCGGACGATGGGGACGGTCGCCGAGGACACGATGTTCGAGTCCAGCACCGCCAGCAGGATCGTGACGATGCAGAGCGCCACGGCGATCGTGGCGCTCCGGCCGCTGGGCGGCTGTTCGGTCTCGGCCGTCTGTCGTGGCGAGAGCGCGGTGGCTGTTCCGGGCATGACTCGAATCCCCTCCTGAGCGGTGCTGGCGCGCATCGCCGCGGTCGAGCCCACTGTTCATCCGATTTATATACTGGGTCAATTTTTTATCCAGGATTAATTTTCATCCTGGTACAGTGAGGGTATGACCGAGGGGATGGGCCTGCGCGAGCGCAAGAAGAGGGAAACCCGGCGGCGGCTGCTGGAAACGGCCACCAAGCTCTTCTCCGAGCGCGGGTTCGATCAGGTCTCCGTCGCGGAGATCGCCGACGCGGCCGATGTGTCGAAAATGACCGTCTTCAATTACTTCGACAGCAAGGAAGACCTGGTCTTCGCGCCGTTGGAGGAGCATGTCGGCGATGCCGCCCGGATCGTGCGGGAGCGCGCGCCCGGTGAGTCGGCGGTCGCCGCGTTGCGCCGGCAGTTCGTGGCGGCGGTCGAACGCCACGACCCCTCGGTGGGCATGGGGGACTCGCCGGTGGCGCTCGGCATCGTGCGGCTCATCCTGGAGACACCCGCCCTGCTCACACGCGCCCACTCCTTCTTCGTGCGTACGCAGGACCAGCTCACCGAGGCCCTGATCGAGGAGGGCGAGGAACCGGTCATCGCGCGCATCGTCGCTTCCCAGCTCCTCGGTACGCGAAACGCGCTGCTCACCGAGAACCGCAGGCGCCTACTGGCCGGCGAGCCGGCCGCCGCGGTCGTCCCCGACGCCGTCGCCCTCGCCCACCGGGGCTTCGACCTGCTGGAGAAGGGCCTCGGCGACTACGCGACCCGCGCCTGACCCGGGGGCTTCGCCCATGCGGGGCGGACGCCCTGTCGGTGCCGCGTCGTAGGCTCCCCGGCATGCCGCCCTCGCAGAAGCGCGCCCGTCGCTACGACCCCGTCAAGACCCGCACCGCGGTCCTCGCCCAGTTCGCCCACGTCCGGGACGCCGTGCGCACGCTGAGCCCGCAGCAGCTCGCCGCGCCGAGCGGACTCGGTGACTGGACGGTGCGCGAGCTCGCCGCGCACATCACCATGGCCCTCTCGCACGTCAGCCGGACGCTGGAGCTTCCCGCCCCGGCCCTCGCCAAACCCGAGGTGTCCCTCCTGGAGTGGCCGTTCACCACAGCGGCCCGCGCCCCCCGGATCGCGGACGACACCGCCGAACGGGCCGCCGCCGCCCCCGACCTGGACGCGCTCTACGCGGAGGTCGCCGCCCGCTTCGAGGCCCTGGTGCCCGGCGCCTCCGAGGACCGGCTGCTGGCCACCCGGATCGGGGCGATGCGCCTCGGCGACTTCCTGGTCACCCGCACCGTGGAGCTGGTCGTCCACACCTGGGACCTCAACGAGGCGACCGGGCTCTCCGTGCCGTACGACCGGCAGGCGCTCGCCGCGTGCAGCCGGCTCCTCGCCGACGCGCTGGCCGAGCGGGCACCCGGCGGTTCGGTCGAGGTCCGGGTACCGCCGTTCGCGGTGGTCCAGTGCGTCCAGGGGCCGCGTCACACCCGGGGCACCCCGCCCAACGTCGTGGAGACCGACCCGCTCACCTGGATACGGCTGGCGACCGGGCGTACGGAGTGGGCGCGTGAGGTCGAAGCGGCGAAGGTCGCCGCGAGCGGCGAGCGCGCGGACCTCTCCGAGCTGCTGCCGCTGATGGGCTGACCCCGGGGCTCGGCGCCTCGGTGGCCGGCCGGAACAGCTGAGCGTACGACCGGCCGGAACACCCGGTGGGTGGCCCGAGATGCCGCATACCGGGCGCCTGCGGTGTGAGGCTCGCCACGAAACGACCGGTCGGGCTGCTTGCTCGCGCAGTCCGGGGACCGGCTCACGCAGTGCCACGACGAGCCCGCTCAAGCGCTCTGCCGGGTGGCCGGAACCTGTCGGTGGACGGCCCGTGCTCCGGGCGCCGCCTGCCCTCCGGCGGTTGCCGCGCGTAGATCGGGGAAGGGCCTTGATGACTGTGCGTGACCGTTCCGGCTGGTCCGGGAGGGCGCTCCGACGGTGCTCCGCCGGTGGTGGAGCGAGGGATCCCCAATTCGGACCAGTGGTCGATCTCCCCTACACTCGATGGTGTGCCTCGTGGTGATGGACGACTCAACCACGACCTGCTCCCCGGAGAGAAGGGCCCCCAGGACGCTTGCGGCGTCTTCGGTGTCTGGGCTCCGGGCGAAGAGGTCGCCAAGCTCACCTATTTCGGACTGTATGCCCTGCAGCACCGTGGACAGGAGTCCGCGGGCATCGCAGTGAGCAACGGGTCCCAGATCCTGGTCTTCAAGGACATGGGACTGGTCTCGCAAGTCTTCGACGAAACCTCCCTGGGATCGCTCCAGGGCCATATCGCGGTCGGTCATGCCCGCTACTCCACCACCGGTGCCTCGGTGTGGGAGAACGCGCAGCCGACGTTCCGTGCGACCGCGCACGGCTCGATCGCCCTCGGTCACAACGGGAACCTGGTCAACACGGCCCAGCTCGCGGAGATGGTCGCCGACCTCCCGCGCAAGGACGGCCGCGCCACCCAGGTCGCCGCGACCAACGACACCGACCTGGTGACCGCGCTGCTCGCCGGCCAGACCGACGACGACGGCAAGCCGCTGACCATCGAGGAGGCGGCCGCCAAGGTCCTTCCCGAGGTGCGGGGCGCCTTCTCCCTGGTCTTCATGGACGAGCACACGCTCTACGCGGCTCGTGACCCGCAGGGCATCCGCCCGCTGGTCCTCGGACGCCTGGAGCGCGGCTGGGTCGTCGCGTCGGAGTCCGCCGCCCTCGACATCTGCGGCGCCAGCTTCGTGCGCGAGATCGAGCCGGGCGAGATGGTCGCCATCGACGAGAACGGTCTGCGTACCTCGCGATTCGCGGAAGCGAAGCCCAAGGGCTGTGTCTTCGAGTACGTCTACCTGGCACGCCCCGACACCGACATCGCGGGCCGCAACGTCTACCTCTCCCGTGTGGAGATGGGCCGCAAACTGGCCGCCGAGGCGCCCGTCGAGGCGGATCTGGTCATAGCGACGCCGGAGTCCGGCACCCCTGCCGCCATCGGTTACGCGGAGGCCAGCGGAATTCCGTTCGGCGCCGGCCTGGTGAAGAACGCCTACGTCGGCCGGACCTTCATCCAGCCCTCCCAGACGATCCGCCAGCTGGGCATCCGCCTCAAGCTGAACCCGCTCAAGGAAGTCATCAAGGGCAAGCGCCTGGTGGTCGTGGACGACTCGATCGTCCGCGGCAACACCCAGCGCGCACTGGTCCGGATGCTCCGCGAGGCCGGCGCCGCCGAGATCCACATCCGGATCTCGTCCCCGCCGGTGAAGTGGCCCTGCTTCTTCGGCATCGACTTCGCGACCCGCGCCGAGCTGATCGCCAACGGCATGTCCGTCGAGGAGATCGGCACGTCGATGGGCGCCGACTCGCTCGCGTACATCTCGATCGACTCGATGATCGAGGCGACGACGATCGACAAGCCGAACCTGTGCCGTGCCTGCTTCGACGGCGAGTACCCGATGGAGCTCCCGGACCCGGAGCTGCTCGGCAAGCAGCTGCTGGAGACCGAGCTGGCGGCGGGCCCCGCGGCGACCGCGGCGTCCGACGCGCTGCGGCGTCCGTGACCCGGACCGTCCGGCAGCCCTTCCCCCAGCCCCGTATCTCCACACGAAAGATCCCAGGCAATGTCTGAGACAACAGGTGCTTCCTACGCGGCAGCGGGCGTCGACATCGAGGCCGGCGACCGCGCCGTCGAGCTGATGAAGGAGTGGGTGAAGAAGACGCAGCGCCCCGAGGTCGCGGGTCTCGGCGGCCTCGGCGGCTTCGCCGGACTCTTCGACGCCTCGGCGCTCAAGCGCTACGAGCGTCCGCTCCTGGCCTCCGCCACGGACGGCGTCGGCACCAAGGTCGACCTCGCCCGCCAGATGGGTGTGTACGACACGATCGGTCACGACCTCGTCGGGATGGTCGTGGACGACCTCGTCGTCTGCGGCGCCGAGCCGCTGTTCATGACCGACTACATCTGCGTCGGCAAGGTGCACCCCGAGCGTGTCGCGGCCATCGTCAAGGGCATCGCCGAGGGCTGCGTGCTGGCCGGCTGCGCGCTGGTCGGCGGCGAGACCGCCGAGCACCCGGGGCTGCTGGGCGCGGACGATTTCGACGTGGCCGGAGCGGGTACGGGCGTGGTCGAGGCCGACCGCCTGCTGGGCCCCGACCGCATCCGCGAGGGCGACGCCGTGATCGCCATGGCGTCCTCCGGGCTTCACTCGAACGGGTACTCGCTCGTCCGCCACGTGGTCTTCGACCGCGCCGGCTGGGCGCTGGACCGCCAGGTCGAGGAGTTCGGCCGGACCCTGGGCGAGGAGCTCCTGGAGCCGACCCGGATCTACTCGCTGGACTGCCTGGCCCTCACCCGTACGACCGAGGTGCACGGGTTCAGCCACGTCACCGGCGGCGGCCTGGCCAACAACCTGGCCCGGGTCATCCCGGACAGCCTGCACGCGACGGTGGACCGCTCCACGTGGACCCCGGGCGCGGTGTTCGACCTCGTCGGCAAGGCCGGCCAGGTCGAGCAGCTGGAGCTGGAGAAGACGCTCAACATGGGTGTCGGCATGATCGCGGTCGTCCCCGCCGAGTCCGTGGACGCGGCCCTGACGACGCTGGCCGACCGGGGTGTCGACTCCTGGGTCGCCGGGGAGATCACCGCCCGTGGCGACCACGCGACGGGCGCCGAGCTGGTGGGTTCGTACGCACGCTGATCGGGAGCACCGGCCGGGCCGACGGGCCCGGCCGGTCACCGGCCGCCGCCCCTCCGTTCCCGTACGCAGGCAGCACAAAACCCGGTCCGGAGAAGCTCCGAACCGGGGTGATGTGTCAGCGCGAGGTCAAGCGCCGCGGCGCTTGGACGACGGACCGGACTGGTCGTTCTCGTCCTCGTCCTCGTCGTTGTTGTACAGATCCGCGTACTGTGCGTACGGGTCATCTTCCTCGTCGTCATCCTCGAACGGCTCCGCGTTCGGTGGCTGACTCGAAGTCGATGCGCCCAGCTCACTGGCCAGACGCGACAGGTCCGTCCCGCCGGTGCTGTATTTCAGCTGGCGGGCGACCTTGGTCTGCTTGGCCTTTGCCCGGCCGCGCCCCATGGCTCGACCCCCTCGGTGACGGGGCTCGACGGCCCCAGAGTCTTGACACGCGTTCATGTTTCAGGACGGACTCTCGGCAGAGAGACCGTGCCTGTAGAGCTTTAACGGTACCTGCTTCCGCGGCCATACGGTACGCCGCCCGCATCACGCGCCCCGGAAGAGGACCCTCGAGACGCCCCGTCCTCGCTGGTCAACTGCGATTTTAACCTCTTATCGGCAGGCGACCCGCCGACCGGCGTGAGTCTTGTCTCGCCGGTCGGCGGGTCGCGGCCGCACGGAGGGGCGCCGGGTCAGCGGCGGCGGGCCTCCGCCATGCGCTGCTCGGCGATCCGGTCGGCCGCGGCGGCCGGCGGAATGCCGTCTTCCTTCGCACGTGCGAATATGGCCAGCGTGGTGTCGAAGATCTTCGTCGCCTTCGCCTTGCACCGGTCGAAGTCGAAGCCGTGCAGCTCGTCGGCGACCTGGATGACTCCGCCCGCGTTCACCACGTAGTCGGGCGCGTACAGGATGGCGCGGTCGGCCAGGTCCTTCTCGACGCCCGGGTGTGCGAGCTGGTTGTTGGCCGCGCCGCACACCACCTTCGCGGTGAGCACCGGCACGGTGTCGTCGTCGAGGGCCCCGCCCAGCGCGCACGGGGCGTAGATGTCCAGGCCCTCGGTGCGGATCAGCGCCTCGGTGTCAGCCGCGACGGCGACCTCGGGGTGCTTGTCGGTGATCCGGCGCACGGACTCCTCGCGCACATCGGTGATCACGACCTCGGCGCCGTCCGCGAGCAGGTGCTCGACCAGGTAGTGACCGACCTTGCCGACGCCGGCGACCCCCACTTTTCGGCCACGCAGCGTCGGGTCGCCCCACAGGTGCTGGGCCGAGGCCCGCATGCCCTGGAAGACGCCGAACGCGGTGAGCACCGACGAGTCGCCGGCGCCGCCGTTCTCGGGGGAGCGGCCGGTGGTCCAGCGGCATTCGCGGGCCACGACGTCCATGTCGGCGACATAGGTGCCGACATCGCAGGCCGTCACGTACCGGCCGCCGAGCGAGGCGACGAACCGGCCGTAGGCCAGCAGCAGTTCCTCGCTCTTGATCTGCTCGGGGTCGCCGATGATGACGGCCTTGCCGCCACCGTGGTCGAGCCCGGCCAGGGCGTTCTTGTACGACATGCCGCGCGCGAGGTTCAGCGCGTCGGCGACGGCCTCGGCCTCGGAGGCGTACGGGTAGAAGCGGGTGCCGCCGAGAGCGGGGCCCAGGGCGGTGGAGTGGAGGGCGATGACGGCCTTGAGGCCGCTGGCCCGGTCCTGGCAGAGGACGACTTGTTCGTGTCCGCCCTGGTCCGAGTGGAACAGGGTGTGCAGGACATCGACAGGCGCGCCGGTCACATCGGTCACTGTGGTGACTCCCAAGTACGAAGCGGCGGAAAAGACCCTCCTGAAGGTGGGGAGGGCCCGCCGGACCGGCCGTACGGACGGCCCGGCTGGGCAAGAGCGTAAGTCCTACCCCCACGTAGATCTGTTCCAGTGCCAAGGATCACCCCCCACCGGGGGACAGGCGTGACACGATCACCGCATGTCGGTGGTGTCTTCGGTGCTGGTTCCCTACGCGTCCTACCTCCGGGTGTACGAGCCACTGGCGGCCTTCCCGGAGGGCGAGCGCGCCCACTGGGCCCGTTATGCGGCCCGTGACCGGATGCCCACGGCACAGGACGAACTCAGGCGCTCACTGGCCGACTTGGCGGCCACCCCGCCCGCCGGTGTGCCGGCGCACGAGAGCGCCGACGCGTTCGTGGCCGAGGTGGACGGTGTGGTGTGCGTGTGCCCGTGGCGGACCCGGCTGCGCGGCTGGCTGGCTCTGGACGGACTGGCGGAGCTGTTCCCCGGGCCGGTCCTGGACGCGGTGCTGCCGCCGGTGGTCCGCGGCCAGGCGCTGGCCGACCACGAGCGGTGGGCGGAGCGCAATCCGGACGCCCGGCCGTGGATCAGGACGGCGGTGTGGCAGGTTCCGGTGCGCTGGTTCGTGCTGTTCGCCGACGAGGAGCGGGAGCATGTGGTCGCCGGCCCGGACGGAGAGCCTCCGGTGTTCCGGTACCGGACGCCGATGGTCGAGGCCCGGCGCCGGCTGGCCAGGTCGCTGCGGACGCTGCGGGAGACGATGGACGAGGGGCCGCTGACCGCGGGGCTCGTGGACGTCGGGCGGTGGCTGGAGGAGTTCCACCCGCGCTCGCTCGTGGAGCTGGACTACGGCGGGCTCGTGCACGCGCTGCCGGAGCGGGAGCTCAGCGTCGACCGGAGCGCCGCCGACGTGGCGGAGGGGATCGCCGCGCTGCGGGCGGGCGACGCGGAGCGGGCGGCCGAGGCGTATGCGCGTCTCGCGGAGCGCTGGCGGGCCGTAAGGGACCGTCAGTTCGCCAACTGACCGCCGAGGCACCCTGCACGGACGGCTCGTGAACCGGTGTCGGATGTGACACGTGTGGGTGAAGAGGCGGAAGGTGCCCGAGGGGCGGCGGGACCTACGTCCCGAACCGGGCCTTTGCCTCAACCGTGATGGATAGCACTTACGGGGCCCTTGCGCCCTTCCCCACCCCTCGTGCCAAAATAGGACAAGGAGTCCGGTGAGGACTCCATCCGTCCATGTATGGGCGGATCGCTCAGCATTGCACGCTATGGGGGGTCTGATGACTCCTGATCGCTCTGTGACTGATCGTCACGGTGGTGTGACTGTCCGCTATGGCATGGTCCATCGGCTTTCCGTCGCTGATGAACACCTGGGAGGGCAATTCCATCGGTTTGGCCGACGTGGCTGGACGGATGGTGTAGTTGTAGTGCCGAGGACAAGCCGTTCGTCCTATAACCGACTCGGCCCGCGTCCGCCATTTCGGGCAACGTGGGTCAAGGTGCAGAATTTAGAGGAAAGAACCGAGATGGTTCGGTTCTCCCGAGGAGGCCGCTCATGACCGCTCGCACCCCTGATGCCGAGCCGCTGCTGACCCCGGCTGAGGTTGCCACGATGTTCCGCGTGGACCCGAAGACGGTTACCCGTTGGGCGAAGGCAGGCAAGCTCACGTCCATCCGCACGCTCGGTGGGCATCGCCGGTACCGCGAGGCAGAGGTCCGCGCACTGCTTGCGGGTATTCCGCAGCAGCGCAGCGAGGCCTGACAAACCCCCTGTCACCCCGTCACACCTGGGCTTTTGGGTCCCCCAACCCACTTGCTCACCCATAGCTCCATATGACGGGCGCCCGCCCCAACGGGCGCCATACCTGTGCCGCACGGGTCATGTCATCCGATCGCGCTGGACTCCGCCGGGTCCAGCGCGATTTTTTTGCGCCCGGACCGCTTCCGCTCCGCACCCCGCTCCCTGTCGGCCTACGACGCCGTTCTCGCAGCCCGGCCCGGCGGCCGGGGTCCGCGGAGGGGGCGTCGGCGGGCGGTGCGGGGGTATCCGGAAGACATCCTTCCGGGAGGTGCAATTGCACATATTAAATTCGCTAGTTGTAGGAAGGGTGTAAAGGCACCCCTTCTCAAAACTGATTCAGTGACACCCGTCACACCGCATGAGTGTTGCCAACTACGAGCCTGCCACTGTGAGGAAGTCGATGGCCGCGCCGAAGGTCATGTCGTGGGAGGACTTACGTCCCGGCTCGGTGAAGGCCGTACGGAGGCCCGTCGGGGCCTCGAGGGCGGCTCGGGCGGTCCGGTGGCGCTCATCCGGTGTCCGGGCGGCCTGTGGGGCAGGTACGGGCTTCAGGGCGAGCCGTGGCAGGCAGGGTGCCCGCTCGCGGTGACTCGCGCCCGTGACCGCCCCTCATCGCGCCACCTCCCGGTGGGTGCGCGCCGCCCCGCTCCGGAAAACCGGGGGCGGCCCGGTTTCTGAGTACTCGTCGGCGGACGCCGCAGTCAAGACGCGCGAAAGCCCGGATCGATACGATCCGGGCTTTCGTTCTGCGGTCCTGACGGGATTTGAACCCGCGGCCTCCACCTTGACAGGGTGGCGAGCACTCCTAACTGCTCCACAGGACCAGGTTTCGCTGCCTTCCTCGCGTCCGGCTGCGAAAACAGACTGTACAGGAGTGCGGCGGGTGCGGTCGAACTCACTGCGGGTGGCGGTCCCGTTACGGAGACGCGCTAGGGCGCGGCGGCGTCGATCGCCTTCACGATCCGTTTGTCCGAGACGGGGAACGCGGTGCCCAGGGCGTGCGCGAAGTAGCTCACCCGCAGCTCCTCGATCATCCACCGGATGTCCAGCACCTCCTGCGGGACGGGCCGGCCCTTGGGCAGCTGCTCCAGCAGCCAGGCGTACTCGTCCTGCATCTCGTGGACCTTCTCCATGCGCGTGGTGTCGCGCTGGACGTTGGTCGGCATCTGCTGGAGCCTGCGGTCCTCGGCCACCAGATAGCGCATCAGGTCGGGCAGCCTGCGCAGCCCGGTCGCGGTGACGAAGCCGGGCGGCATCAGGCGCGCCAGGTGATCGCGTACGTCCGTGACGTTGTTGATCAGGACCAGGCTGTTGGTGGCCTTCAGCCGGCGCTCGCACGCCTGCCAGGCCGCCAGGATCTGCTGCACCTGGCCGATCGTGCGCACGGTGAGGTCCACCAGGTCCGCGCGCACCTTGTCGTACAGCGTCCGGAAGGACGCCTCGTCCCAGGCGGGGCCGCCGTGCGCGGCGATCAGCCGGTCGGCGGCCGCCGTCGCGCAGTCGTCGAAGAGGGCCTGGATCGAGCCGTGCGGATTGCGGGACAGGGCCAGCTTCTGCTGGTTCGTCAGCTTGTCCGACGCGAACTTCGCCGGGTTCACCGGGATGTTCAGCAGGATCAGCTTCCGGGTGCCCCGCCACATCGCCTGCTGCTGCTCGGCCTCCGTGTCGAAGAGGCGTACGGCCACGGTCTCGCCCTGGTCCACCAGCGCCGGGTACGCCTTGACCGGCTGGCCGGCCCTCCGTGTCTCGAAGACCTTGTCCAGCGTGCCGATCGTCCAGTCCTTCAGGCCCGAGCGCTCGATGGACTCGCCGGAGGGCCCGGCGGTGGCCGCGGCGGCCTTGGAGAGGGCCTGACGGGCCTTCGGGCGCAGCCGGAGCTTCAGCGCCTCCAGGTCCTTGTCCTCGGCGACCCTGCGGCGCCGCTCGTCCACGATCCGGAAGGTGATCTTGAGGTGGTCGGGGACCCGGCTCAGGTCGAAGTCGTCGGCGGTGACGGGGACCCCGACCATCCGCTGGAGCTCACGGGCGAGCGTCACCGGCAGCGGTTCCTGGAGGGGCACGGCCCGGTCCAGGAACTTGTCGGCGTAGTTCGGCGCGGGCACGTAGTGCCGGCGGATCGGCTTGGGCAGCGAGCGGATCAGTTCGGTGACGACTTCCTCGCGCAGGCCAGGGATCTGCCAGTCGAAGCCCTCGGACGTCACCTGGTTCAGCACCTGAAGCGGAATGTGGACGGTCACACCGTCGGCGTCCGCGCCCGGCTCGAACTGGTAGGTCACCCGGAACTTGAGCTTTCCCTGCCGCCAGGAATCCGGGTAGTCGTCCTTGGTGACGGCCCCGGCCTTCTCGTTGATGAGCATCGAGCGCTCGAAGTCGAGCGCGTCCGGCTCGTCGCGCCGCTTGTGCTTCCACCACGAGTCGAAGTGGGCGCCGGAGACGATGTGTTCGGGGATGCGCTGGTCGTAGAAGTCGAACAGCGTCTCGTCGTCCACGAGGATGTCGCGGCGCCGGGCGCGGTGCTCCAGTTCCTCGACCTCGCCGAGCAGTTTGCGGTTGTCGTGGAAGAACTGGTGGTGCGTGCGCCAGTCGCCCTCGACCAGGGCGTTGCGGATGAAGAGGTCCCGCGAGGCCTCCTGGTCGATCCGGCCGAAATTGATCTTGCGCTGGGCGACGATCGGCACGCCGTACAGCGTGACCCGCTCGTACGCCATCACCGCGGCCTGGTCCTTCTCCCAGTGCGGCTCGCTGTAGGTGCGCTTCAGCAGGTGCTGGGCCAGCGGCTCGATCCACTCCGGCTCGACCTTGGCGTTGACCCGCGCCCAGAGCCGGGAGGTCTCCACGAGCTCCGCCGACATCACGAACCGCGGCTGCTTCTTGAAGAGCGCCGAACCGGGGAAGATCGCGAACTTGGCGCTGCGGGCGCCCAGGTACTCGTTCTTCTCGGTGTCCTTCAGCCCGATGTGCGACAGCAGCCCGGCCAGCAGCGAGGTGTGCACCGACTGCTCGGGGGCGTCGTCCTCATTGAGCTCGATGCCCATCTGCTTGGCGACCGAGCGCAGCTGGGCGTAGATGTCCTGCCACTCGCGGATGCGGAGGAAGTTCAGGTACTCCTGCTTGCACATCCGGCGGAAGCTGGAGGAGCCGCGCTCCTTCTGCTGCTCGCGGATGTACCGCCAGAGGTTCAGGAAGGCCAGGAAGTCGGACGTCTCGTCCTTGAACCGGGCGTGCTGCTGGTCGGCCTGCGTCTGCTTGTCGGACGGCCGCTCGCGGGGGTCCTGGATGGAGAGCGCGGCGGCGATGACCATGACCTCGCGGACGCAGCCGTTGCGGTCGGCCTCGACGACCATACGGGCGAGGCGCGGGTCCACCGGCAGCTGCGAGAGCTTGCGGCCGAGCGGGGTGAGCCGCTTCTTCGGATCCTTCTCCGCGGGGTCGAGCGCGCCGAGTTCCTGGAGGAGCTGTACGCCGTCGCGGATGTTGCGGTGGTCCGGCGGGTCGATGAAGGGGAACTTCTCGATGTCGCCGAGGCCGGCGGCGGTCATCTGGAGGATGACGGAGGCCAGGTTCGTCCTCAGGATCTCCGCGTCGGTGAACTCCGGGCGGGTCAGGAAGTCGTCCTCGGAGTACAGCCGGATGCAGATGCCGTCCGAGGTACGGCCGCAGCGGCCCTTGCGCTGGTTGGCGCTGGCCTGCGAGATCCGCTCGATCGGCAGCCGCTGCACCTTGGTGCGGTGGCTGTAGCGGGAGATGCGGGCGGTGCCCGGGTCGATCACGTACTTGATGCCGGGGACGGTCAGCGAGGTCTCGGCGACGTTGGTGGCCAGCACGATCCTGCGGCCGGTGTGGCGCTGGAACACCCGGTGCTGCTCGGCGTGCGACAGGCGCGCGTAGAGGGGGAGCACCTCGGTGTTGCGCAGGTGGCGTTTGCCGAGTGCGTCGGCGGTGTCGCGGATCTCGCGCTCGCCGGAGAGGAAGACCAGGACGTCGCCGGGGCCCTCGCCCTGGAGCTCGTCCACGGCGTCGCAGATCGCGGTGATCTGGTCCCGGTCGGCATCGTCGCCGTCCTCTTCGAGCAGCGGCCGGTACCGCACCTCCACCGGGTACGTACGCCCGCTGACCTCGATGATCGGCGCGTCACCGAAGTGGCGCGAGAAGCGTTCCGGGTCGATGGTCGCGGAGGTGACGACGACCTTCAGATCGGGGCGCCTGGGCAGCAGCCGGGCCAGATAGCCGAGCAGGAAGTCGATGTTCAGCGACCGCTCGTGGGCCTCGTCGATGATGATCGTGTCGTACGCGAGCAGCTCGCGGTCCGTCTGGATCTCGGCGAGCAGGATGCCGTCCGTCATCAGTTTGACGAAGGTCGCGTCCGGGTTCACCTGGTCGGTGAAGCGGACCTTCCAGCCGACGGTCTCGCCGAGCGGCGTCTTCAGCTCGTCGGCGATCCGCTCGGCCACCGTACGCGCGGCGATCCGGCGCGGCTGGGTGTGCCCGATCATGCCCCGGAGGCCCCGGCCCAGCTCCATGCAGATCTTGGGGATCTGGGTGGTCTTGCCGGAGCCGGTCTCACCGGCGACGATCACGACCTGGTGGTCGCGTATCGCCTCCAGGATCGCGTCCTTCTTCTGGCTGACCGGAAGCTGTTCGGGGTACGTGATGGCGGGCATCCGGCCGGCCCGCTGCTCAAGCCGCCCGGCTGCCTTGTCCGCCTGGGCGGCGATCTCGTCCAGCACGGCACGCTGGGCCTCGGGCTTGCGGATGCGGCGGGCGCCTTCGAGGCGGCGGCCGAGCCGGTTCGCGTCGCGGAGCGAGAGCTGCGCGAGCCGGGACTGGAGATCGGCGAAGGAAGTAGACATACGGATCCCAGGATCTCACCCGGGCCGGAGGAAGGGCGAACCCATTTCGGGCGTCGGTCCCTCCGGGGAGGGCGGAGGCGGTCCGGCACGACAAAGGCCCCGTCCACCGGACGGGGCCTTCGGGTGGTGGCTGGGGCCGGGATCGAACCGGCGACCTATCGCTTTTCAGGCGATCGCTCGTACCAACTGAGCTACCCAGCCACAAGGTTTCACGTGAAACCTCTGCGGTCCTGACGGGATTTGAACCCGCGGCCTCCACCTTGACAGGGTGGCGAGCACTCCTAACTGCTCCACAGGACCAAGCAATGTGCGAGACAAGTCTCGCACACGTTCAAGCGTGCCCCCAACGGGATTCGAACCCGTGCTACCGCCTTGAAAGGGCGGCGTCCTGGGCCACTAGACGATGAGGGCTAAGGGCCCACCTGCGCGCCTTGCAGCGCGTCGGGGACGTGAGAAGCATATGGGATGCCGGGGGCGTTCGCCAAAACGGTTTACGGGGACGGGTGCGGGGCGGTCGGAGACGGGCTCGTGAGGGACGGCTTCTGCTCGGGCAGATGGCGGCTGACCTCGGCCGTCGTCAGTCCCAGGCCGCCCAGGGTGATCTCGTCCCAGGCTTGCAGGCGGCGGGTGGAGCGGTCCAGATAGAGCACCGAGGCGAGCACCTGTTCCGGCTTCTTGTTCTGGACGGCCCGCAGCCCGCCGCCGCCCGTGGAGCCCTCGACCATGAGGCGGGTGCCGCCCTTCAGGACCTCGTTCTGCCGGTGGTGCACATGGCCGGCCAGCGCCAGCGGCACCTCGCCGTCCGTCTCCTTCACCGCTTCCGGCTCATGGGCGACGGCGATGTCGACGGGGGTGCCGGACCGCTGCTGCTCGCGCAGGGCGGCGGCGAGGGTGCGGCCGGCCACGCCCTCGACGTCCTCGGCCTGTTCGGGGCCCGTGCGGTCGGGCGTGAACTGCGGGTCCCCGATCCCGGCGATCCGCAGCCCGCCGACGGTCACCGCCCGGCCCTGGTCCAGGACGTGCACGTTCTTGAAGCGCTTCGCGTTCTCCAGGTACTTCTGCGTCACCGCCGAGTCGTGGTTCCCGCGCACCCAGATGTAGGGGGCGCCGAGGTCGGCGATGGGGTCCAGGAAGCTGTTCTCGACGGCGGCGCCGTGGTCCATGGTGTCGCCGGAGTCGATGATCACGTCGATGTCGTACTGCTTCACGAGCGAGCCGATGATGTGCCACGCGGCCGGGTTCAGATGGACGTCCGAGACGTGCAGGACGCGCAGGGTCGCCGGGTCCGGGCTGTAGACGGGGAGCGTCGAGGTGGCGTCGTACAGCTTGGTGACGTTGGTGACCAGACGGGCCAGTTCCTGCTGGTAGACGTCGAAGTCGCTGACGATCGAGCGGGCGTCGCCGACGACCGAAGGGGCGCTGGAGAGCAGCCCGGAGAACTTGGGCTCCAGGACCGACTTCGGGTTCCAGGTGGCGTACGCGCCGACGCCGGAAGCGGCCAGCAGCGCGAGGGCCAGCCCTCCGGCGGCCAGGGCCCGGCGCGGCCGGCGGTAGACCGCGAGGCCCAGCGCCGTCGCCCCGGTCACCACCGCCACGCAGGAGCGCAGGGCCAGCTCGCGGGTGCCCGACGCGACGTCCGACGTGACCTCGTCCTCCAGCCCGGCCAGCCGCTCGGGGTGCTGGACCAGGGCCTGCGAGCGGACCGGGTCGAGCCGGTCCACGTCCACGTCGAGGCGGACCGGGGCGTGGTGCGAGTCCAGCTCCAGGGCGCCGAGCGGGGACACGTTGATCTTGGTGCCGCCGCTCAGCGAGGGGCGCAGGGTCATCGTCGTGTCCATCGGCCCCACGGTCGTCCGGACGCTGCCGACCGCGAGCAGCCCGAGCCAGGCGCCGAACAGCACCACGACGACCAGTCCGAGGGCCCGGACGAACGGCCGGGGCGCGGCGAGGGGCCCGTGGGCGGCGCGGTGGGGTACCGGGCGGCGGAAGGGGAGTCGGGCGCGGGCCATTGGGTGCCCCTGCCCCAGTCGTGGTGCGGGTATGCCCGGGTGCCGGGACCTGGGCGGGCCGGGTGGCCGTACGGGACAATGGCCGGGTGCTGGAGATGACGCGGGAAGCGTTCGAGGAACTGGTCGCCGAAGCGCTGGACCGGATTCCGCCGGAGCTGACCCGGCTGATGGACAACGTCGCGGTCTTCGTCGAGGACGAGCCGGAGTCCGACGACCCGGAGCTGCTCGGGCTGTACGAGGGCACGCCGCTGACCGAGCGCGGTGAGTGGTACGCGGGTGTGCTGCCGGACCGGATCACGATCTACCGGGGTCCGACGCTGCGGATGTGCGAGACGCGCGAGGACGTGGTGGCCGAGACGGAGATCACCGTCGTCCATGAGATCGCCCATCACTTCGGCATCGATGACGAGAGGCTGCACGCGCTCGGCTACGGGTGAGCCGAGCGCGGGGCGCCGTGGGGAAGGAGCCGGCCCGGCGGGCGTGTCCCGGGCGGGGTCGCGGGAGTTGGGCACAGCGCACCCGGCTCGTTCATGTCAGGCCCCGTCCTTCCTCGCGCCCCCCGGAGGTGCCCCCGTGCGCCAGTTCTCCGTTCCCGTCCGCTGGGCAGCGGTCACCGCTGTCACGCTCGTCACGTCCACCGGCTGTATGAGCGTCGGCTCCGACGGGGCGGAACCGGCGCCCTCGCGGTCCGCCGAGCCGAAGGGCGCCGCCGTCGAGCCGAACGGCTCCACGGTGACGGGGACCGGCCGCTCCCGGTTCGGGGGCGCCGGTGCGCAGTCGGAGCGACGGGGCGCCGGGACGAGCGCTTCAGCGTCGCCCTCCGGGAGTGCCCCGGCCGCCGAGGGGTCCAGGGGCGGGCCGGACGAGGGCGGGGACCGGGACCGGGCCGCACGTCCCCCCGTACCGGCGGGCCCGCCCGAGCCCGCGCCGCCGGAGGCTTCGGTGCCGGCCGACCCCGACCCCGTACCCGGCCCGCAGGATCCGGCGGACACGCCCGCGCCGCCGGACCCGCAGGAGCCCGGTCCGGAGCCCTCGGAGTCCGCGCCTCCGGTGCCCTCGGCGTCTCCGGCCGCTCAGTTCCGTACCGATGCCATGGGGTGGCGCGACGGGGTGCCGGCGCTGCGGACGCCGGAGGCATCACCGCAGGTGGGACCGGTCTGAGGGGGAGGCCGGCGGGAGGCGGGTTGCGCGATGTGGGGGAGAGTGCGTATGGTGGTAGATCGTTTGATCCCATTGCCCGGCGCCGACACAGAAGAGCGCCGTGTGGCGCGTACTCTCCCTTGCCGTGGCTGGACCGCATTGAGGCGGTCGACATTGCGAAATCACGGAGTTATGGGCGCGTGCCGAGACTCCGGAAGGTTTCGCATTTCGCATGTCAATTTCCAGTTCTGACCACACCGTCATGCCCGAGAACGTCGAGAACGACGAGCTCACCGCTGTCGCCGAGGCCGTCGTGGCCGAGGCCGAGGCCGAGGCCGTCGAGGCTGCTGAGCCGGCCGAGCCGACCGTCACCTTCGCCGATCTGGGCCTGCCCGAGGGCATCGTCCGCAAGCTCGCGCAGAACGGTGTGACCACGCCCTTCCCGATCCAGGCGGCGACCATCCCGGACGCCCTGGCCGGCAAGGACATCCTGGGCCGCGGCCGTACCGGCTCCGGCAAGACCCTCTCCTTCGGTCTGCCGACCCTCTCCGCCCTGGCGGAAGGCCGCACCGAGAAGAAGAAGCCCCGCGCGATCATCCTCACCCCGACCCGTGAGCTCGCGATGCAGGTCGCGGACGCGCTCCAGCCGTACGGCGACGTGCTCGGCCTGAAGATGAAGGTCGTCTGCGGCGGTACGTCGATGGGCAACCAGATCTACGCCCTGGAGCGCGGCGTCGACATCCTCGTCGCCACTCCGGGCCGGCTGCGCGACATCATCAACCGCGGCGCGTGCTCGCTGGAGAACGTCCAGGTCGCCGTCCTCGACGAGGCCGACCAGATGTCCGACCTGGGCTTCCTGCCCGAGGTCACCGAGCTCCTGGACCAGATCCCCGGCGGCGGCCAGCGCATGCTCTTCTCCGCCACCATGGAGAACGAGATCGGCACGCTGGTCAAGCGCTACCTGAGCAACCCGGTCACCCACGAGGTCGACTCCGCCCAGGGCAACGTCTCGACCATGTCGCACCACGTCCTCGTCGTGAAGCCGAAGGACAAGGCGCCGGTCACCTCCGCGATCGCCGCCCGCAAGGGCCGCACGATCATCTTCGTCCGCACCCAGCTGGGCGCCGACCGCATCGCCGAGCAGCTCGTCGACGCGGGCGTCAAGGCGGACGCGCTGCACGGCGGCATGACGCAGGGCGCGCGCACCCGGGTCCTGGAGGACTTCAAGAAGGGGTACGTCAACGCGCTCGTCGCGACCGACGTCGCCGCGCGCGGTATCCACGTCGACGGCATCGACCTGGTCCTGAACGTGGACCCGGCCGGTGACCACAAGGACTACCTGCACCGCTCGGGCCGTACTGCCCGGGCCGGCAAGTCCGGCGTGGTCGTCTCGCTGGCCCTGCCGCACCAGCGCCGCCAGATCTTCCGCCTGATGGAGGACGCAGGCGTCGACGCCTCGCGCCACATCGTGCAGGGCGCGGGCGTCTTCGAGCCGGAGGTCGCCGAGATCACCGGCGCCCGTTCGCTCACCGAGGTCCAGGCCGACTCCGCGAACAACGCCGCGAAGCAGGCCGAGCGCGAGGCCGCCGAGCTGACCAAGCAGCTGGAGCGCGCCCAGCGCCGCGCCGTCGAGCTCCGCGAGGAGGCCGACCGCCTGGTGGCGCGTGCCGCCCGTGAGCGCGGCGACGACCCCGAGGCCGCCGTGGCCGAGGTCACCGCCGAGGCCGAGGCCGCCCTCGCGGCTGCCGCCGCCTCCGTGCCGGAGCAGCCGGCCGTGCGCGAGGACCGCCGCGACGACCGGGGCAACTACGAGCGCCGCGACAACCGCGGTGGTGGCTACCGGGGCAACGACCGCCGCGACGACCGCGTCGGCGAGCGCTCCGGCCGCCCCGCCGGCCAGAGCGGCTACCGGGGCAACAGCGACCGCCCCTCGTTCCGCAGCAGCAGCGACCGTCGTGACGACCGTCCTTCGGGCGGTTTCCGCTCCGGTGGCGACCGCCGGGACGACCGTGGTGGCCGTTCCTTCGAGCGCCGCGACGACCGTCCGTCGTTCAACCGCGACCGTCGTGACGACCGTCCTTCGGGCGGTTTCCGCTCCGGTGGCGACCGCCGGGACGACCGTGGTGGCCGTTCCTTCGAGCGCCGCGACGACC
>NZ_JBEYCQ010000016.1:0-40437 GCF_040632905.1 Streptomyces sp. NPDC016469 | reverse complement strand
CGTCCGTCGTTCAACCGCGACGACCGTCCTTCGGGCGGCTTCCGCTCCGGCGGCGGCGACCGTCCGTTCAACCGCGACCGTCGTGACGACCGCCCGTCCGGTGGCTTCCGCTCCGGCGGCGACCGCCCGAACGGCCGCCGCGACGACCACCGTTCGACCGGCACCAACACCGGCTCCTTCGGCCGCCGCGACGACAAGCCGCGCTGGAAGCGCAACGGCTGACCGTCGGGACGCCTGACTGCTGAGCAGGGCCCGCACACCACTTCGGTGGTGTGCGGGCCCTGTTGCGTTGAACGGGTTCGAAATCGTCTTCCGGTACCTGTGAGGCTGCTGTAAAGTCAGCGCACTCGCATGAGGGGTTGGGGCCGGGGGGCTTTCACACTTCGCACAGACCGCGGCACATGCTGCCGCGTCCTCCTCATGCTCTTGAAGCACCCAGGAGGGGCTCGTCTTGAGACGCCGTACGGCCGTGAGAAGTGCTGTCGCGATGATCGCGGCGCTGGGGATCGGGGCGGCGTTCGTGCCTCCCTCCGCCGGCGCCGAGGCTTCGCCGCTCGCCGGGCTCGTCATCCCCGCGGAGCAGAACCAGAACCCCAACGCGGCCCGCCTGGTGGGCGCCGGGGCGACCGGGTATCTGTGGGGGCAGGCAGGGGAGGGCTACAACTGGACCTCGTACGCCGACGGGTCCACGCGAGCCGTCCCGGTGCCGGACAAGCAGCGGGTTGCCACAGTGGCAGGCACGGACGTCGTGACCTTCACCGGTGTGGCGTCGCCCGTCCAGCGGGACATGCGGACCGGGCAGGAGTGGTCCCTGCCGATCCCCTCGGGGTGGCGCTACGCCGGCACCTACGGCGGCACGATCGTCACGACCGCCACCACCGAGGGCAAGCCGGGACTGCGTCAGCTGTCCTGGGAGAACGGCCAGGTGGTGGAGACCCCGGTGGCCGGACTGCCGGACGGGGCCAGGTCGCTGTACGTCCAGGAGCACGGCAGCGCGGACGGCGTGTTCGTCGAGGCGACTGTGAACAGCCGACGGGTCGTGTACCGGCTGGACGGGTCGGGACTGCACCCGACGGCCCTCCTCGACAGCTGGGTGACGCCCGGAGGACAGCGGGTGGTCCAGCGGTTCGGCGACACGGACACCTACCGCGTGTGGGACCTGACGGACCTCTCGAAGCCCGCCCACGAGATCACCCTCACAGATGTGGGTGACGAGAAACTGCTCGGCGTGGTCGGCGACGAGGTCCTGTACACCCGGCCGTCGGCGACCGGCGGGGACACCGCGACCGACCACACCGTCCTCGCGGTCCCGGTGACCGGCGGCCCGGAGCGCGTGGTCCTCGACCGTGCCGCGGCGATCCCGGTGGTCGAGCCCGACGGAACGATGCTGCTGGGCAGGGCGAGCGGGAGTCAGGACGCGACCAGTTCCGTGTACGCGCTGCGGGCGGGCGCGGAAGGCAGGGTCACCACGGCGAAGGTGGCCGACGTCGCCGCGATCGCCACCGTCGTCGAAGGCATGAGCATGGCTCAGGGGCGCCTGCACACCGTCGACAGGATCCCGTTCGGCCAGGCGCGGCTGCGCCGGATCGACGTCTCGCCGAGCGGCGGTCCGACGGCCGGTCCGCGCGTGGACCGGGGGCTGTTCAACCAGTACGCGGGCTGTGACTGGGACTGGTGCGAGGAGGTCCAGTCCACCGGTGACGGCCGGCTGGCGTACCAGGGCATCAACGGCAAGGGGCTGAGCGTCCTCGACGAGTCGGCGTCCCTGCCGGCCCGGAAGGTCAACGACCAGTCCACGTACCAGCAGCCGCACGACACGATGCAGGCTTCCGGCCGCTACACCGTGGCAAGGATTCCCGGACCGTCTTCGGAGGACTACCGCCCGCGCCTGCAGGTCATCGACCTGGACACCGGGAAGCCGGTCTACACGGGCCCCGCCCAGAACGCGTACATGCCGGCGTTCGCGATCGACGGATCCACGCTGTGGGTGGAGGGCGCCTCGCCGGGCGTCGTCCAGGCGCTCGACGTACGCACCGGAGAGAACGTCCACAGCGTCGACGTCGGCGACTGCGACCTCACGGATCTTCGCGCCAACGGCACCGACCTCTACTGGGAGTGCGCGACCGGCGCCTCCGGCGTCTACGGCACCGTCACGAAGAAGTCGGTCCGCCTCCCCGCCCACGGGGACGCGATGCTCGGTGACGGCTACGTCGGATGGGAGAAGGACGGGGTCCTCTCCGTCACCGATGTGCGGGGCACGACGGGCACCCACGTCGTCGGCCGGCCGGCCAATCCCGCGCAGGGCGAGGGATGGACCGTTGACCGGTTCGGCGGCCCGCTCGCCTTCGCCGACACGGACGGCAAGGTGCACGTGGTCCCGTCCGGTGTGACGGCCTCCGCACTGTCCGTCCGCGACGTCGCCGCCGCGGCATCGGCGAACGTCGCGAGCGCTCCCTGGTCACCCCGCTGGTGGCTGTCGAAGCCCGCGTCGTCCTGGCAGTTGACGCTGAGGAACGCCGCGACGGGGGCCACGGTCCGCACGCTGGCCGGTGGTGAGGCGCGGGGCCTGGTGAAGACCGGGTGGGACGGCAAGGACGCGGGTGGCCGGTACGCGGCCAATGGCGCGTACAACTGGACGCTGACCGCGAAGCCCGCCGACGGCCGGGGTGCCGCCCTGACCGCTTCCGGGACGGTCAAGGTCTCCGGAGCGGCAGCCGTGGCACGGGACTTCGTGGGGAACGACGGGTACGGGGACCTGCTCGCGTTCACCTCGGCGGGGAAGGCCGACTGGCGGGCCGGTACCGGGACCGGGGCCGGACGGGTCGAGGACAAGGTGTCGGGCACCGGCTGGACGGGCGGCGACACCGTGACCGCCGCCGTGCCGTTCGAGGACATCAGCGGTGACCGGTGCAACGACGTGCTGGTCCGTACGAAGGCGGGCGAGTTGCGCGCGTACAAGCCGGCCTGCGGGGCGGCGCTCAAGCCCAGCACGCCGTACAGGGAGATCGGCACCGGCTGGAACATGTTCGACGCCCTGACCTCGCCCGGCGACATGTCGGGCGACGGGCGCGCCGATCTGCTCGGCCGGACGCCCGCGGGCGACCTGTACTTCTACAAGAGCAAGGGCAACGGCCTGTTCGAGCCCCGGGTGAAGATCGGCTACGGCTGGCAGAAGTACCTCCTGGCCGGCATGGGCGACATGAACGGTGACGGCAGGGGCGACTTGCTGGCCCGCGACAGCTCGGGCAACGTGTGGCGCTACCCGACCACCGGCAAGGGCACACTCGGTACCCGTACCAAGATCGGGTACGGCTGGACCATGTACGACACGATGGTCGGCTCCGGTGACCTGAACGGCGACGGCCGCGCGGACCTGCTGGCCCGCGACACGGCCGGGGTGCTGTGGAGCTACCGCGGCGACGGCAAGGGCGCGCTGGCGGCCCGTACCAAGGTCGGCGGCAGCTGGCAGACGTACAAGAACCTCTTCTGATCACTCACTCGACCTCCGGGCTTCCCGGAAAGGAACTTCTCTTGACCGTGTTCATACGCGGGCGCGTCGCGCTCGTGGGCGCCGTGGCCGGGGCGACCGTCCTCGCCACGGCCGCCGTACCGGCGAGCGCCGCCGACTCGGCGCCGGCCACCGTGGCGACGACCGGGGTGTACGGCCTCGACTTCGCGGGCGGACGGCTGGTGACGGCGGAGCAGAGCGCATCCGGCGACCGGATGGTGTACGACCGCCGGGTGTCCGCCGACGCCACGACCGTGGGGGCACGCGAGAGCCGTGCCTTCGCCGGGACGTACGCCAACGGCGCGCACCTCAGGACGGTGCCCTGCGACAACGGCGCCTGCGTCGATCTCATGGCCTCGGGCCACGGCGATGTCGGCGTGGTGTTCGCCGACGGCGACGGCGCCGGGACCGAGAGCGTGCAGTTCCACGCGCCCGGAAACTCGTACCACGGCACCGGGACCCACGATCCGGCCGGTACCGCACGGATCGTGGACCTGACCGGGCGTGCCTACGTCGTCAACGGCGGTTCCCCCGCCAAGCAGCGCGCGGCCATGTACCCGAGCTACACCTCGACCGCCGACCCCATCGTCCGTACCGCGGGCGCGGCCTCCGTCTGGGGCACCGCGCTGTGGGCGGCGACCACCGCCGCCGGGGCGCTCACCGCGACCGACCTGGAGACGAAGAAGGTCGTGGAGACGGCGGCCACCGGCGCTCCCTGCGTGATCAAGGAGGTGCGCGCGGTCGGCCGTTGGGTCTACTGGAACTGCGGGACGACCGGTGCCGCGGGCGTGTACGACCGTACGGCGAAGAAGTCGTTCACCGTGCCGTCCGGGCCCGCCCTGGTCGGCGACGGCTACCTCGTCCGGCACGACCGGACGGCGGGCGAGCTGCTGCTCACCGACTTCCACACGGGCAAGGCGGCCTCCCCGCGCGCGGTTGCGGACCTCCCTGCCGGGAAGACGGCCGACCAGCGCCGGCTGACCTGGGCGGTGGACAAGTTCGGCGGCGACATCGCGTATCTCGACGCCGCGCAGACTCTGCACATCGTGCCCAGCGGGGTGCCCGCGCAGCCCCTCGCGAAGATCGCATCCGATCAAGGCGACCCGTACATGGACTTCAAGGGTGTGAACGGGCTCCCGGAGTGGAACAGCACCTGGCAGTTCACCAAGCCCGTCTCCTGGACGTACACCGTCAAGGACTGGACGGGCCGTACGGTGCGCACCCTCAAGGGCGGTGACGGGACCGAGGCGGACGTCAACTGGGACGGCCTGACGGACGCGGGCGGATACACGGGCAACGGCCGGCACACCTGGACCCTGACGGCGACGCCCGAGGACGGTACGGGGAAGTACACCACCAGCGGGACCATCTCGGTCAGCGGTGGCAAGCCGGGCTTCCACGACCAGGGCAACTACAGCAACGGAGACCTGGTCACCCTCAACTCCTCGGGCGGGCTGACCATCCAGTTCGGCCAGCCCGGCGGCCTCTTCAGCGGCAAGAAATCCGGTTCCGGCTGGCCGGCCGGCACGGTCGCCGTGCCCTTCTCGGACACCGGCAGCGACCGCTGCTCCGAGCTGCTCGTCCGGATGCCGGGTGGCGAGCTGCGGCAGTACGCGGGCCGCTGCGGCGGTTCCGGTTACACGCCGTCCAGCAAGCACACCGTGATCGGCGGCGGCTGGCAGCAGTACGACGTGCTGACGTCGCCCGGTGACCTGAACGGCGACGGCCGGGCAGACCTCGTGGCCCGTCAGAAGTCCACCGGCGACATCTACTTCTACGCGGGCACGTCCGCCGGGAAGTTCCTCCCGAAGACGAGGATCAACACCGACTGGCGGACGTACGCCCAGATCACCGGCGTCGGCGACATCACCGGCGACGGCATCCCCGACCTGCTCGGCCACGACCGCAACGGCGGCCTGTGGCGCTACAACGGCCTGGGCAACGGCCGCTTCTCCGCGCGCGTGAAGGTGTTCACCGACTGGGGCCGCTCGTACAACACCATGGTCGGCGTCGGCGACCTGAACGGTGACGGCCGGAACGACATCGTCGTCCGCGACTCGGCGGGCAAGCTGTTCCGGAACAACGGCAACAGCAAGGGCTCCTTCGGAGCCCGTACGCAGATCGCCACCGGCTGGCAGACGTACAAGGGCATCTTCTGACGCTCTGAGCCCGCCCCGGTCCCGGTGACGGGGCCGCGCGGCCGATACCCGATCGGCCGCGCGGCCGGGGCGGGCTATGCTCGGGGGTGATGTGCCGAGGGCCGTTAGCTCAATTGGTCAGAGCAGCGGACTTTTAATCCGTTGGTTGTGGGTTCGAGTCCCACACGGCCTACCCCGCGCGGGGGAGGTGACCCTCCGGCCCGCAGTGGAGCGCCCCGACCGGGATTGCCGGTCGGGGCGCTCCGGCGTTCGCGGCGCGTGCGTGTCGCTCCGGCCGGATGGCGGATTCCGAACGCCTCCGCGTGCACCCGACGCGCGTCCTCGTGCCGGGCGGGAAGCCCGGCGCCGGTCGGGTCCCGGTGTCGGCATTCCGGGGATCCGCGGGTGTTCCGCCTGCCCGGACACCGGCGAGGTGTGACGTACGTCTCGCAGTGGTGGGAGGAACTCGCGCACCCTTCGCTCCGACTCCTGTACGTGCACCTCACCGTCCCCACCGGTCCACGCATGAGGAAGAGCCGATGACCGAGACCACGCCTGCCGCGTCACCACCGCTCCGGCAACGTACGACCGAGGAGGCCGCCCCCGCCGAGGACTTCGTCACGCCCGCGACGAGGAACAGCGGCGGCACGTGGAGCGGGCTGCGGCCCCTCCTGCTGCGCCTGCACTTCTACGCGGGTGTCCTCATCGGCCCGTTCCTGCTCGTCGCCGCCGTGACCGGACTGCTCTACACGGCGACACCGCAGATCGAGTCCGTCGTCCACCACCACGAACTGAAGGTCACGCCGCACGGCGAGCCGACACCACTGGCCGCCCAGGTGGAGGCCGCCCGCGCTGCGATACCCGGCGGGCGACTCGTCTCCGTCACCCAGGGAGCGGGGGCCGACGACACCACGCGCGTCACCTTCGACGTGAAGGGGCTGCCCGAGGGGTACACGCAGACGGCGTTCGTCGATCCGTACTCGGCGGAGGTCCGTGGCTCTCTGCGTACCTTCGGCGAGTGGCTGCCCGTACGGGCGTGGTTCGACGGCCTGCATCGCACGCTGTACCTGGGCGAGTTCGGCCGCAACTACAGCGAGATCGCCGCGAGCTGGCTGTGGGTCGAGGTGCTGGGCGGGCTCGCCCTGTGGCTCGGGGCGCCGCGCGGGCGGGAGCGGCTGCGCCGGCTGTTCGTGCCGCGCCGGGGCCCGAACGGGCGCAGGCGCACGCTGTCCTGGCACGGGGCCGTGGGCCTGTGGGTGTCGGTCGGATTCCTCGCGCTCTCGGCGACCGGACTGACGTGGTCCGCGCACGCGGGCGTGAACATCGGCAAGATCCAGGACTCGCTGGGCGGGGCGACGCCGTCCGTCTCCTCGGCCCTGGGCCGGGCGGGAACGGAGCAGCCCGCGCCCGGCACTTCCGCCACGCGGGTCGATCTCGACGAGACCGTCCGCGTCGCCCGTGCCGAAGGTCTGCGCGGCAAGCTCGTCATCAGCCCGCCCGCGGACGGCGAGAGCGCGTACGTGGTGAAGGAGAACACGCGGCACTGGCCGGAGCAGCAGGATTCGGTGGCCATCGACCCGGCCACCGGCAAGGTCGTGGACAAGCTGGTCTTCGACGACTTCCCCGTCCTCGCCAAACTCACCCGCTGGGGCATCGACGCCCACATGGGCCTGCTCTTCGGCCTCGCCAATCAGATCGCCCTGGCGGTGATCGCCCTCGCGCTCATCGGAATGCTGTTCTGGGGCTACCGCATGTGGTGGCTGCGCCGCCCGACCCGAGACGGCGGGACACCGTTCGGCCGTCCACCGGCGCGGGGAGCCTGGCGGCGGGTTCCGGGCAGGGTCATGGCCCCGCTCGTCGTCGTGACCGCCGTCGTCGCGTACTACCTGCCGCTGTTCGGGCTGCCCCTGGTCTGCTTCCTGCTCGCGGACGTGGCGGTCGCCCAGGTGCGCCGACGCGGGCTCACGCACACGGAAGCACGAGCCGAGACGACGAAGGGGACGGCCCGATGATCGCCGCCACCGGGCTGCGCTGGATTCTGACGCTGCTCTTCTGCGTACTCGCCGCCCACGGCGTGTGGCGCGCGCTCGCGGCCCGTTCCCACCCGTGGAGCACGCGGCTCGCGCACGGGCTGCACGCCGTGATGGCCCTCGCCATGTTCGCGATGGCCTGGTCCTGGGGCATGGACCTGCCCGCTCCCCCGCAGGTGCTCTTCTTCTCCGCCGCCGCGGTCTGGTTCGTGGTGGCCGCCCTTGCCCTGCCCGGTGGCCCGGAGCCGCGGGGGCGGGCTCTCGCCGAGGCGCTGCCGCATGCCCTGATGACGGGTGCGATGGCGTGGATGGCCGCCGCGATGTCGTCCGGCATGTCCATGGGGGCGGCGGGCGGCGGCCAGGCGCACGACATGCCCGGAATGGACATGTCCGCGCCCGGGGCTCTGGCGACGATGACACTCGGCGGCACCGGCGACCGCTGGAGCGCGGGTCTCCTCGCACTCCTGCTGCTCGCGCTCGCGCTGGGGTGGCTCGCGAAGGGCTTCGACACGGGCCGCACGGCACCTCGCGCGACCGGCGACGCGGACCGCACGGCACCTCGCGCGACCGGCGACGCGGCGTCGGGCGGGGCGGCACACGCCGCGTGGGACCTTGGCTGTCACGGACTGATGGCGCTGGGCATGGCGGTGATGTTCGCCGTCATGGTGTGAGGGAAGCCCGACGAATGGCCGATACGTGACGCACACCACCCGGGTCCGGGGGAACTCGCGGACCGGGGTGGCCGACCACTGGTGCGTACGACTCGCACTCTCGCCCGGAGCCTGCCCCATGGACCACTCGGTGCCGACGCACACCCAGCGGCGCTCAACCCCCGCCCCGTACGCGCTGCTCGGGGGCTTCGTGCTCCTGCTCTCCGCGCTGTTCGCCGTCTCGTACGGTGCCGGGCGCCTCGCGGGCCCTGTCGCCCCCGATATGCGCGGAGTCACGCACCCCGACGAACCGGGCTCGCACGACATGGGCGGCATGAGCGGGATGGGCGACTGATGAGCCGGGGAGCCGCGCCGCGCACCCTCGCCACGACGGACCTGCTGGTCGGCGGCATGACGTGTGCGGCCTGCGTACGCAGGGTGGAGAAGAAGCTCGGCGCCCTGGAAGGAGTGCGCGCCACCGTCAACCTCGCCACCGGCACGGCGCGCGTCGAGCACCCGGCGGACCTGGGCACGGACGTGCTCGTCGCAGCCGTCGAACGCGGGGGATACACCGCCCGCCTTCCCGAACCGGCCGCGCCGGCCGGGGAGCCGCCGACGGACGAGACCGAAGCCGACGGCCGGCAACGGCTGATGGTGACCGCGCTCCTGGCTCTCCCCGTCCTCGTCCTCGCGATGGGGCCCTCGCTCCAGTTCCGGAACTGGCAGTGGCTGTGCTTCGTCCTCGCCGCTCCCGTCGCGGCCTGGGGCGCGTGGCCCTTCCACGAGCGGGCCTGGCGCGGGCTGCGGCACGGTGCGGCGACGATGGACACGCTCGTTTCGCTCGGCGTCCTCGCCTCCTTCGGCTGGTCCGCGTACGCGCTCTTCCTCGGCGGCGCCGGCACCCCCGGCATGCGGATGCCCTTCACGCTGCTGCCGACGGCCTCGGACGGAGTGGCGCACGTCTACCTCGAAGCGGCGGTCGGCGTCCCGCTCTTCGTGCTCCTCGGCCGTCATCTGGAGGCCCGTGCCCGGCGTGGCACCTCGGCCGCCCTGCGCGCCCTCGCCCAACTCGGCGTGAGGGAGGTGACGGTGCGGGACGGGGAAGCCGAACGGACCATTCCGGCCACGCGTCTCGTCGCCGGGCAGAACTTCCTCGTGCGGCCGGGGGAACGGGTCGCGACCGATGGCGAGGTGGTGGAGGGCACGTCCGCCGTGGACCTGTCCCTCGTGACCGGAGAGACACGGCCCGTGGAGGTCGCGGCCGGTTCCGCCGTCACGGGGGGCTCGGTCAACGCGGGCGGGCTCCTGCTCGTCCGTGCGACGGCGGTCGGTGCCGGCACCCGGCTGGCCCGCATCACGGCACTCGTCACCGAGGCCCAGGCCGGGAAGGCCCGTGCCCAGCGGCTCGCCGACACCGTGGCCGGGGTCTTCGTGCCCGTCGTGCTCGCCCTCGCGGTGACGGCGCTCGGCTTCTGGCTCGGCACGGGCGCGGACCCGCAGCCGGCCGTCACCGCCTGCGTCGCGGTTCTGGTGGTCGCCTGCCCCTGCGCGCTCGGTCTCGCGACCCCCACCGCGCTCATGGCGGCCACCGGCCGGGGGTCCCAGCTCGGCATCCTGATCAAAGGTCCCCAGGCCCTGGAAGCGCTCCGGCGGATCGACACCGTCGTCCTCGACAAGACGGGCACCCTCACCTCCGGACACCTCACCGTCGCCGCCCTCACCGCCCGCCCCGAAGGCATCGGCGCGCACGAGGCGTTGCGGCTCGCGGCCACCGTCGAGACCGGCTCCGAGCACCCGCTCGGCCGGGCCGTCGTCCGGCACGCCGAGCGCTCACTCCCCGACGGAGCCGTACGACCCGGGGCACTCCGAGACTTCGCCGCGACCCCCGGCCACGGCGTGCGCGGACACGTGGACGGACGGCTCGTGGAGGTCGCCGCACCCGAGGGCGAACTCCCCGCGGAACTGGACGCGGCCCTCACCACCGCACGGGAAGCCGCCCGCACTCCGGTGCTGGTCCGCGTCGACGGGCTGCCCGAGGCCGTCCTCGCGCTCGGCGACGTCGTGCGCCCCGGCAGCTACCACGCCGTGGACCGGTTGCGACGGCTCGGCGTGCACCCCGTCCTCGCCACCGGGGACCAGGAGGAACCCGCCGAAGCCGTCGCCGACGCGCTCGGCATCGAGGAGATCCACTCCCGCTGCACCCCGGAGGACAAGGCCGAACTCGTGCGTTCACTGCGCGCGCGGGGCAAGCGGGTCGCCGTCGTCGGCGACGGGGTCAATGACGCGGCGGCGCTCGCCGGAGCCGACCTGGGCATCGCCATGGGAACCGGCGCGGACGTCGCCATCGGTGCCGCCGACGTCACCCTCGTCCGCGACGACATCGAAGCCCTGGCGGACGCCGTACGCCTGGCACGGGCCACCCTCACCACCATCCGGGGCAACCTTGTATGGGCCTTCGGCTACAACGTCATCACCCTTCCGCTCGCCATGGTCGGTCTGCTCAACCCGATGCTCGCCGCCGCCGCGATGTCCCTCAGTTCGGTACTCGTCGTCCTCGGCAGCCTCCGCCTGCGCCACTGGCAGCCCGCTCCGGCAGCCGCCGCGCTGCGGCGGCGCCCCACCTCGCGGGTGGCCCTCCGATGACTCTTCCCACCTCGCGCCTGCGCACGTCGCTCACCGCCGTCGGCGCTCCCGTCCTCGCCTGCGGCCTCGCGCTCGGGGGCCTCGGTGCCTGGACGACGAGTGGACGCGCCGGCAGCCCGCCTCGCGTGGCCGTCGCCGGGGCATACGTCTACCAGTCGTTCGGACTCACACCGGAGACGGCCGCGTTCTTCGCGCTCACCAACGACGGCGGCGCCTCCGACCGGCTCGTGCGCGTCACCTCGCCCGACACCACCGAGCCGCCCGAGCTGAGCGAACACCGTATGACGTCCGCCAACGGCGCCTACCGGCAGCCCGTTGACTCGGTGCTCGTCCCGGCGCGGGAGGGGCTCACCATGAACCCGCACGGCAACGATGTGACCGTGCGGCCGAAGACCCCGTGGCAGTCCGGTGACGTCGTGTCGTTCACCCTCCACTTCGCGCACGGAAGGCCCTTGCGGGTCCAGGCCGCGGTGGTGAGGCCGGGAACCGGGAAGAACCGCCTGCCGCGCCCCTGACGCCATGTCCCGCACCACGGCCCGCGCATGCGGCATATGCCGAAATCCGGTTCCGGAAGTTACGTGTCCGGCATGGGCGGCAAGCCGGACACCCTCCCATGTCGCGCGGCCCTTCGCGATGGGAGGATGAGGCGCCATGGAGGCCGGACCGGTCGGACGTGCGGTGAGGGCGGCGATGTTCGCTATCGTCTCCGTCACCCTTGCCGCGACCGGGCACGTCCTGATGTCCGAGGCTCCGCTTCCCTTCTGGGTACTGGCCGTGGGATTTCTCGGACTCGCCGTCCCCGGCTGGTGGTTCGCCGCACGCGAGCGCGGCCCTTGGCTCGTCACCGCCCTCGCCGTCGCGACCCAGGGCATGCTGCACAAGGCGTTCGCCGCCGCGCAGTCCGCGCCGGGCACAGCCGGCGACACCCCTGCCCGGGCCGGCACCGGCGGGGACCAGGCACCTGCCGCGGCCATGAGCGGCATGGACCAGGTGGCGGGTATCCATCACGCGCCCCTGGGCGACGCGATGGCCGGCCTGCACCACATGGCCGGCATGGATCACATGGCCGGCATGGGGCATGCCTCCGCCACGGGGGCGACGAGTGTGGGCTCGATGGCCCATGCGGGCCACGACATGGGCGGAATGTCCTCGACGGGGATGCTGGCCGCGCACGTCCTGGCCGCGCTCATCTGCGGCGTCTGGCTCGCCCGAGGCGAACGCGCCGCCTTTCAGGTCCTGCGCGCCGTCGCGGGCCGGTTGCTCGCTCCGCTCCAGCCCGTGCGCACGGCACCCTTGCCGGCTCCGCGCCGCCGTCTGCGGCCCCGCCGGGGCCTGAGCGACGGGCCGATGCCGGGGCTGCGGTGCGCCCGTGCGCGAGACCGGCGGGGGCCGCCCGGGACGGCCGTCGCGTTCTGAGGACGCGGCAGGCATTCCGGAGGACGTAGACCCTGGCTCGTGACCGGTCGCCGACCGGCCCCCAGGCGTACCCGCACGCAGCGGAAGTCCTCCGGCCCACCCGGCCCTCATGGGCCCGGGTGCCCCATTCACCGGAATCCCGGGCCGGTCCCGTACGCGTCGCCACCTGCCGCAGCCGCAGCGTGCGCCCGTGCGGTGACCGGACGCCCGGGCACCGGACCGATCCGTGAAGGACATCCCTGGCGATGAACACCACCCTGCCCATCCCGCGCGCGCCGCAGCTCCCCTCCGTCCCACGCGACAGAACGGCCGAGGACGCCATCGCGACCGCCTGGGCGCTGGCGGCCCGTAGGGGGGACCGTCAGGCCGCCGAGGCCTTCATCCGGTGCCTGCACCGCGATGTCGTGCGCTACGTCGCCCACCTGTCCGCCGACCCGCAGTCGGCCGAGGACCTCGCACAGGACACGTTCCTGCGAGCGTTGCGTACGCTGCACCGCTTCGAGGGCCGTTCCTCGGCCCGCACCTGGCTCCTGGCCATCGCCCGCCGTGCCGTCATCGACGACTTCCGCCGGGCCGCGGCGCGCCCGCTCCTCGCCGACACCGACGACTGGCGCACGACCGTCGAACGCGCCCAGCCGATCGGCCTGCCCGGCTTCGAGGACGGGGTGGCGCTCCGGCAACTCCTGTCAGCGCTTCCCCACGACCGCCGGCAGGCGTTCGTCCTCACGCAGTTGCTCGGGCTCTCCTACGCCGAAACCGCCCAAGTGACCGGTTGTCCGGTCGGCACCGTCCGCTCCCGGGTGGCCCGCGCCCGTACCGCCCTGACCGCGCAACTGGAAGGCGGTGAACCGGAGGCGATCGCACGGACCGCCTGACGTGTGTGCCGGGGCCTTCCCTGTCCGGGCCGGCCCCGGCACCACGGGTGCGAAGGCGCACCCCCTCCGGTAGTCGGATCCGAACTGTCCGCGGTTCCCCCGTTACGCGGAGAGATGACACGGGTGCCCCGTCTGTCTGTCCGCGCCCGTGCGCGGGTATGTCCGCCCTGTCCAAGGCCGCCGCGGAGAAGGCGGCCCCGACGGAAGGTGCACGGATGTCATCCCACCAGCAGGCTCCCGACCTCAGCTCCCTCGAACCCCTCGCCACGTTCTGCGGGAACTGCGACTGCGGCTGCCCCCAGCTCTACGTCGACCCCTCCGCGAGCGAGGACCGCCGTGTCGTCATCACCGACGACTTCGGCCAGCACGTCCAGATGAGCGCGACCCAGTTCGCCGACCTCGTCAACGAAGCGAAGGAGGGCCGGCTCGACACAGTGGCCTCCGCCTGAGCCCTGAGCGATGTCGACCGAACGTTCCGGCACGGCCCGGGGCCTTCTGCTCTGCCCGGACGCGCGCCGGTGCCGGTGCCGCCCGTCCGGAGGGGCGGCACCGGCACCGGGGGTGCGTCAGACCAGGAGCCTCGACTTCGCCCGCTGGTACTCGTCCTCGGTGATCGCGCCCCGGTCCTTGAGATCGGCGAGCTTCGACAGGCCCTCGACGTGGCCGCCCTTCTGGCTGCCGCCCTCCGTGCCCGCCGCGTCCCTGATGTACGCCTTGAAGGCGGCGTCGCGCTCCTTGGCCTCCTGGACGTCGCGCCTGCCCATGGACTTGCCGCGGGCGATCACGTAGACCAGCACGCCCAGGTAGGGCAGTACCAGCGCCAGGATCAGCCAGCCGGCCTTGGCCCAGCCACTCAGGTCGTCGCTGCGGAAGATGTCCATGATGACCCGGAAGAGGAGGAAGAGCCACATGATCCAGAGGAAGAACCAGAGCATCGTCCAGAACAGGTTGAGCAGGGGATAGTCGTCCATCGTCCACTCCCGGGTCAGCGTCGGACCGGCTGAATCTGGAAACAGTCATATCACCACATTCACCCCATCGCCCATCGGTGCGGCACGAGGGGAGGCGGGTGCGCGGGCCGAGGCGCCCGGGCCGTGGTCATGAGAGCTCCGGACATGACGTAGAGTTGGGTTTACCGACGCGGGGTGGAGCAGCTCGGTAGCTCGCTGGGCTCATAACCCAGAGGTCGCAGGTTCAAATCCTGTCCCCGCTACTGAAGGATCAGGCCCGGCACGCAAGCAGCGTGCCGGGCCTGATGCGTTGTCGGCGCACTCGTTTCGCCCCTTCGGCGGCCGAGGACTCGCCCGGTGGCCGGGCGGACGCGAGGCTGGGGGAGGTGCGCGGTACCGTCCGCGGCCGTGGCAGCACCGGGCAGGAGACCGCAGGTGGGGAAGTGGGAACGACGGTGGCTCGGGCCGGACGGCGCGGTGAGCCGCCGGTTCGTCCGGGTGCTGCCGGTGGCGATGATCGTCGCCGGGGTGGTGTTCGACGTTTTCACGCCGCCCTCCTATACGGCCATCCCGATGTTCGCGGCCGCCCCGCTGATCGCCGCGCCCTTCTTCGATATGGGCACCACGATCCGGATCGGGATCGCCTCGGTGCTCGCCGTCGCCGGAATCCGGCTCTACACCGGCGACCTGGTCGAGGTGGTCTCGTTCATCGAGATGGTCACCGTGCTCACGGTCGCCGTGCAGGCGTGTGTGATCAACCGGGTCGTGCGGCGCGGCAGCGACCAGCTGGCGTCCGCCCGGATCATCGCCGAGACGGCCATGCGGGCCGTGCTGCCCGCGCCGCCCGAACGGCTCGGCGGACTCCAGGTGGCCGCGCGGTACGAGGCGGCGCAGGCGGACGAGTTCGTCGGGGGCGACCTCTTCGCGGCCGCTGACACCCCGTACGGCGTACGGCTGGTGCTGGGGGACGTGCGCGGGAAGGGGCTGGAGGCGGTCGGCGCGGTCGCGGTGGTGATCGGGGCGTTCCGGGAGGCGGCGGAGCAGGAGAAGTCGCTGGAGGGCGTGGCGCAGCGGCTGGAGCGCGCGCTGGCGCGTGAGTCGGTACGGCGGAGCAACCTGGACGCGTTCGAGGGGTTCGTGACCGCCGTGCTCGCGGAGATCCCGCCGGGCGCGCAGCGCGTACGGATGGTGAACCGCGGCCATCCGGACCCGCTGCTGCTGCACGGGGACGGCGTGGTGGAGGCGCTGACTCCCACGGAGCCCGCACTTCCGCTGGGCATGGACCTGGGGGTGCGGCCGGACCGCTCGGACGACTGGGAGCTGCCGGCCGGGGGGACGCTGCTGTTCTACACGGACGGCCTGTCGGAGGCCCGGAACGCCGACGGCGTCTTCTACGACCCGGCGGAGCGGCTGCGCGGGCGCCTCTTCCCGGGTCCCGAGGAGCTGTTGTCCGCGCTGACCGACGACGTACGGCTGCACACGGGGGGCGAGTCGACCGACGACATGGCGTTGCTCGCGGTGGCCCGGCCGGGGAAGGGGCAGCCGGACCGGCGCAGGACGGTGAAGATCGTCAAGCGGGGTACCACGCTGCGTGACTGAGGGGCGCCGCTCCGCATAACATTTGACGCAACGTCAGAAAACGCGTAGTGGCTGAACCTGGATCAACTCGCCCGATTCCACCCGGTTGTGTCCCGTAAAGTCCAGGCCAAGTGCGTGAACGATCAGTGGGAACAGCTTGGAATCGGACCCGTCTGTCTATTAACGTTCGATAACGCAGCGCGGTTGTCCCAGCCGTCGTCAGGGACGGCGCCGCGCGCGTGCGCCGAATTCCGCAAGGGAACCGGGGAACCACCTACATGGGGTGAATCGGGCATCTTCGTCTTCACAAGAGGCGGAGGGACCCGTAGGAGACCTTCCTGCTCCGAACCCGTCAGCTAACCCGGTAGGCGAGAAGGAAGGAAAGGAGTGCGCCCGCGTGGCGTCCAACAAGCCTGCCCCCGAATCACCTTCCCGGTTCGTGCCCGAGTACGGCGCCGACTTCGCGTCCGGCCCCGGCACCGCGTACTTCCCGGAACAGGGAAGCGACTCCATGACCGATCGGGGCAACGGCTTCGGCACCGGCGCCGGTTTCGGCAGCGGTTTCCGCGCCGACGATGCCGACTCCGAGCGGGCCTGGGAGGAATGGAACCCCACCGAGGAGTCCGTCCGTCCCGTCCGTGGCAAGCACCGTGTCGCCAAGCAGCGCAATGGTCTGGCCCGTAGCTCCACCGTCCTCGGCGTCGGTGTCATCGCGGCCGTCGGCGCGGGGGGCATGGCCACCGCGCAGAGCAAACCGCCGGTCTCCATCTCTCTTCCCGATTCCATCGCGGACAATCTTCCCGACGCCAAGTCCCTTCCTGGCGTGGGTGCGTTGTTCTCCGGCGAGAGCGAGGCCGAAACCCCCGCCGCCGCCCCCGCCACCGCCCCGCTGACCACCGCAGGCATCACCACCGCCGAGGCCGAGCAGGGCACCACGGACGCCGGCGAGGCGCTGCGCGCCCGCATCCTCCAGCAGGCCGAGCAGCAGCAGGGCGCCGCCGACGCCGAGGCGAAGGCAGCCGAGGAGAAGGCCGCTGCCGAGAAGGCGGCCGCCGAGGCGAAGAAGCAGCAGGACGAGGCCGAGGCCAAGGCCGCCGCCGAGAAGAAGAAGGCGGCGGAGGAGGCGAAGAAGAAGGCCGAGGCCCTGCGCCTGGCCAAGCTCGCCGCCGGCTACGCCATCCCCACCTCCTCGTACACGATCACCTCGACGTTCGGCGAGGCCGGCTCGATGTGGTCCTCCGGCTACCACACGGGCCTCGACTTCGCGGCCCCGACCGGTACCCCGATCAAGGCCATCCACACCGGCACCGTCAAGTCGGCCGGCTGGTCCGGCGCCTACGGCTACCGCACGGTGCTGGAGCTGGAGGACGGCACCGAGCTGTGGTTCTGCCACCAGTCCTCGATCGGCGTCACGGTCGGCCAGAAGGTCACCACCGGCGACACCATCGGCCGGGTCGGCGCGACCGGAAACGTCACCGGCCCGCACCTCCACCTTGAGGTCCACACCCCGGACGGCACCGGCATCGACCCGATGGCCTGGCTGCGCGCCCGCGGTCTGACCGTCTGAGGTCCGTTTCCCCCGAAGCCCCGGCCCTTCCCGGTACGCGGCCCTCCGAACCCCGGCAGCCCTGACGCACACCCCCGACGCCAGGGCTGCCGGTCCGCGTGACCGCGGTCAGAGCACGTTCGTCCGGGCCAGGCCGGATGTATGCGGAATAGCGGGGTCTCCGGAAACCGTTGTTCCACCTATGACTTCACTGCGCAATCTCGGCCCGTCCGGCCTCCAGGTCTTCCCCCTCTGCCTCGGTGGAAACGTCTTCGGCTGGACCGCGGACGAGGACCGGTCCTTCGCCGTCCTGGACGCGTACGCGGCGGCCGGCGGCAACTTCGTGGACACCGCCGACGCCTACTCGCACTGGGTTCCCGGCAACGAGGGCGGTGAGTCGGAGACGGTCATCGGCAAGTGGCTCGCGTCGCGCGGCAACCGGTCCGAGGTCGTGGTGGCCACCAAGGTCGGTGCCCTCCCCGGCTACAAGGGCCTTTCGGCGCCCACGATCAAGTCCGCCGCCGAGGAGTCGCTGCGCCGCCTCGGCACGGACCACATCGACCTGTACTACACGCACTTCGATGACGAGACCGTCCCGGTCGAGGAGATCATCACCGCCCTCGACGAGCTGGTGAAGGAGGGCAAGGTCCGCGAGATCGCCGCCTCCAACATCAGCCCCGCCCGGCTGCGCGCCTCCCTCGCATTCTCCGAACGCGAGGGCCTGGCCCGCTATGTGGCGCTGCAGCCGCACTACAACCTCGTCTCGCGGGACACCTACGAGGGCGAGCTCCAGGACACCGCCGCCGACGCCGGGCTCGCGGCCGTTCCGTACTACGCGCTGGCCTCCGGCTTCCTCACCGGCAAGTACCGCCCGGGGACGACCGTGGACAGCGCCCGCGCCGGGAGCGCGGCCGGTCACCTGGAGTCGGAGCGCGGCCGACGGGTGCTCGCCGCGCTCGACACGGTGGCGCGGGACCGGGGCGCCGAGATCGCGACGGTGGCCCTGGCCTGGCTCGCCTCCCGCCCGACGGTCGCCGCGCCGATCGCCTCCGCCCGCACGGTCGACCAGCTGCCCGCCCTGCTGGCGGTCGCCGGTCTCCGGCTGACGGACGAGGAGCTGTCGACGCTGACGGCAGCCTCGGCGTAGGACGCGTTCCGCGCGTGCGGTTCGTCGGCCTGTGTACCGCCCCTGTGTACGGATCCCGTGCGCGGGCCTGTGTGGGGACCCCGTGTGCGGATCAGGCCGGCGGCGGTCCGCCGGTGTAGGGCGGTGCGGTGTAGGGCTGTTGGCCGTAGGGCTGTGCCGGGTACGGGGACGGGCCGGCGTACGGGTTCGGGTTGCCGTTGTACGGGGACGGGGTCCCGTACGCGTACGGCGTCGGCGTACCCGGGTGGGGCCGGCGGGGCGGCCAGGCGGCCGTGTAGCCCGGCGGCCGCCGGTGCGTGGCCCGGGCCGCGTACGCGAGGGCGGGGCCCGCGATCTCACGGCGCTGCCACAGGTGGTGCAGCAGCTCCAGCTCGCGCGCGGAGAAGTCCGGGTCCACCCTGCCCCGGCCGGCCTGCCGGCGCAGGGAGGCGAGGGAGGTCGCGAACGCCTCGTACTCGGCTACCGCACGAGCCGCCGCCCTGCCGCGCTCCTTCGCCTCCTTGGCCCGGACCGTCGCGTACGCCGGGTGGTGCGGATGGCCGGAGACGCTCGCCGCGTACCGCCGGCGCGCCGCGTTCCTCGCGAGGGCGCGGGCCCGCATGGAGGCGAGGGCGCGGGGCTCGTCGGGGGTGAGCCAGCCGGCTTCGGCGTACGCGGGCAGCTCGACGGCCAGGGAGCGCAGCTCCTTGCGACGGGCCCTGACCACCTGCCAGGTCACCAGGCCGAAGACCGGGACCATGAACGCCCCGTACACGATGTAGAAGCCGTACGTGCCGAAGGTCGCCGAGCCGTTCCACAGGGCGTGCATGCCCATCGCGAGGACCAGGCCGAGCAGCGGGGCCATGATGCGCCGCGTCGGCCGGCCGGGTGCGCTGCTCGCGGCGATCCCGAGACCGATGCCGGTCAGGACGGTGAAGAGCGGGTGGGCGAAGGGGGTCATCACGGCCCGGACCAGGAAGGTCACCACGGTCATCGCCGCGAAGCCGGAGTCCGTCTGCTGGTCCTCGCCGAAGGCGTTGCCCAGGTAGAGGATGTTCTCGGTGAAGGCGAACCCCGTCGCCGTGAAACCGGCGGCGACGACGCCGTCCACGATCCCGGTGAACTCCCGCCTGCGGAAGAGGAAGAGCAGCAGGACGGCCGCCGCCTTGGCGCTCTCCTCGACCACCGGTGCGATGACCGTGGCGCCGAGGGTGTCGGCGTTCCCCGGATCGCTGTCGGCTATCCACCGGGTCGCGAACGAGTTGGCGAGGATGGCCACCAGGGCCGCCGCGCACGCGCCCCAGGCGAAGGCGAACAGCAGGTTCCGCCACGGGGTCGGCTCGACCCGGTCCAGCCAGCGGAAGGCGGTCATCAGCACCGGGACCGGCAGGACGGCCAGGCCCAGGCCGACGAGGAACCCCTCGGTGCCGGTCTGGTCGCGGACCAGGGCGAGGATCACCACCCCGCAGAGCGCCAGCAGCGTGAAGACGGCGACTACTCGGAACGTCCGGTTCCGCCAGAGCGGGCCGACGCGGCGCGGCCGGTAACGCCACTGGCCCCGCGCCGGCACGGCGGCCAGGATCTCGCCGACCCGCCGCTCCTGGAGCACCGGGACGGCCGGCTGATCCTGCCGTTGTCGCTGAACAGACCCGTCGGACACCCCTCGACCCTAACGAGCGGGTCCGACAACGGCCATGGTGTCCGTCCGGCTCAGACGCGCGTGAAGAGCAGGTCGTGCACCACGTGGCCCTTCCCCAGCCCCTGGCCCTCGAACCGGGTCCGCGGGCGGAAGGCGGGGCGCGGGGCGTAACCGCCGCCGGCCACCGTGTTCTCGAAGAGCGGGTGCGCGGTCAGCACCTCGAGCATCTGCTCGGCGTACGGCTCCCAGTCGGTCGCGCAGTGCACGAGGGCGCCGGGCTTCAGCGGGCCCGCCGCCAGGTCCAGGAACTCCGGCTGGATCAGTCGGCGTTTGTGGTGGCGGGACTTGGGCCACGGGTCGGGGAAGTAGACCCGCAGCCCGTCCAGCGACTCCGGCTCCAGCATCTCGCGCAGCAGGATGATCGCGTCACCGTTGGCGACCCGGACGTTGGTCGAGCCGTTCCGGTCGGCGAGGCCGAGCAGGTTGCCCTGGCCGGGCGTGTGCACATCGACGGCGAGGATGCCGGTGCCCGGGTCGGCGGCCGCCATCTGCGCGGTGGCCTCACCCATGCCGAAGCCGATCTCCAGCACCACCGGGAGCCCGTCGAACAGGGCGGGCAGGTCGAGGACGCTCAGCCCGTCGATGTCCAGGCCCCACTTGGGCCAGAGCCGCTCCAGGGCGTTCTGCTGACCGGGCGTGACCCGGCTGCGGCGCGGCTGGAAGCTGCGGATGCGGCGCTCGTGGTGCGAGCCGGCCGGGTCGGCCGCGGGGCCGCCGGGGAAGCGGGGCTGCTGGCGCATCCGGCGCGCGCGCTCCAGGGACGCGGCCCGCACGTCGTCCGGGATTCCGGCAGTGGTGGGCACGGTGCCGTCGGGCGTTGCGGGCGCGGCGCCGTCCGCAACGGCGGGGTCGCCGGGCGTCGGGCGGGAGGGGTTCATGGGCTCAGACACAATGCCCTGATTCTACGGGGCCGGGCGTCCGGGGGCGTCCGGCGCCGGCGGCCGCGGGGTCACCCCGCCGTCGCGCGCTCCGGCGGCTTCCAGCCGGCCGCCCGGGCCCGGAGCAGAGCGCGGCGGGCCACCTCGCGGCCGATGGGCAGCGAGGCCGTGGCGGCGGGCGACGGGGCGTTCAGCACGTGGACGGTGTGGGGGGCCTCGCGGATCAGGAAGTCGTCCACCAGCGTGCCGTCGCGGAGCACGGCCTGGGCGCGGACCCCGGCCGGCGCGGGGCGCAGGTCCTCCTCCGTGACCTCGGGCAGGAGGCGGCGGACCGCCTGCGTGAACGCCCGCTTCGAGAGCGAGCGGTGCACCTCGCCCGCCCCGTACCGCCAGTGTCTGCGGGCGATGCGCCACGAGCCCGGCCAGCTGAGCGTGTCCATCAGCTCGCGGGGCCGGACGACGGGCCAGCCGTAGCCCTCGCGGGCGGTGGCGGGCACCGCGTTGGGACCGACGTGGACGGAGCCGTCGAAGCCCCGGGTCAGGTGGACGCCGAGGAACGGGAACGCCGGATCCGGCACCGGATAGACGAGTCCGCGCACCAGCTCGGGCCGCGCCAGCTCGTAGTACTCCCCCCGGAACGGCACGATCCGCATCCCCGGGTCGTCGCCGGCCAGCCGGGCGATCCGGTCGCAGTGCAGCCCCGCGCAGTTGACCAGGACCCTGGCCCGGACCACCGGCCCGTCGGCCGTGCGCACGGCCACGCCCCAGGGGCGGCGGTCGATCGCCGTGACCTCGGCGCCGAAGCGGATCACGCCACCCGCTCCGCGCACCTCGTCGGCGAGGCGCCCGGCGACCGCCCGGAAGTCGCACACGCCCGTCGTGCCGACCCGGATCGCGGCGAGGCCCCGCACCTTCGGCTCGTACTCGGCGATCTGCGCGGGCCCCAGCTCGCGCACCGGCAGCCCGTGCTCGCGGCCGCGCTGGACCAGGGCGTGCAGCCGGGGCAGCTCGGCGCGGTCCGTGGCGACGATCAGCTTGCCGGTCACGGCGTGGGCGATGGAGTGCTCCCGGCAGAAGTCGGTCATCTCGGCGCTGCCGCGCAACGCGTACCGCGCCTTGAGCGAGCCCGGCGGGTAGTAGATCCCGCTGTGGATCACCCCGCTGTTGCGCCCCGTCTGGTGGCGCGCCGGGCCCCTCTCCTTCTCCAGCACGGTCACGCGGGTGCCCGGCGCGGTGCGCGTGAGCGCGTACGCGGCCGACAGGCCGACGATCCCGCCGCCGATCACCAGCACATCGCAGTCGTACGCCGCGCGCGTCATCATCACGCCACCTCCCACCCCGATAGTGCACTGACCCACTGACAACGCACTCAAACCCGTGCGGCCAGCGTGGCGCTTCCCGGGAAGCGGGACCTCTATGCCGGGGCGACCAGAAGAGGGCGGGCGCGCTCGCGCAGCTCCACGACGCGCGGCTCGTCCCCGTACGGCTCCAGGCGGTGCAGCAGGTCGCGTACGTACTCCGTGGTCCGCGCCGACGAGATGCGGCCAGCCACCTCCACGGCCCGGGTGCCCGCCGCGCAGGCGGCGTCGAGATTCCCCGACTCCAGCTCGGCGACGGCCGACACGACGAGGCGCAGCCCGTGCGAGCGGACGAACTCCTCGGTGGGCCGGGACAGCGCCTGCTCGGTGAAGCGCCGGACCTGGCGGGGCGCCTTCAGGTCGAGATGGCACTCGGCGGCGTCGGCCGCGAATCTGTCGTACGAGTAGAAGCCCAGCCACGCCGGGTCGGCGTCGCCCTCCCGGGAGCGTTCGAGCCAGCTCTCGGACGCCTTGAGCGCGGCCCCCGCGGCCGGCGCGTCGTTCGCCTTCGCGTGCGCGCGGGCCTCGACCAGGCGGAAGAAGCTCATCGTGCGGGCGGTCGCGAGGCCCCGGTTGCGCTCGACGGCGGCCTGCGCGAGGTCGACGCCCTCGTCGGCGAAGCCGCGGTAGGTCGCCTGAAGCGACATCGACGCCAGGACGTAGCCGCCGAGCGGCACGTCGGCCGCCGCCCGCGCGAGGCGCAGCGCCTGGATGTAGTACCGCTGGGCCGCCTCCTGCTGGCCGGTGTCGAAGGCCATCCAGCCGGCGAGCCGGGTCAGCTCGGCCGCCGCGCCGAACAGCGCACGGCCGACCTCGTCGCTGTACGAGCCGAGCAGGAGCGGGGCCGCGTCCACGCGTAAGCACTCCGGGACCATCGAGGAGCGCCAGTCGCCGCCGCCGTACTTGGAGTCCCAGCGGCGCGCGTCCTGGGCGGCCTCGCGCAGTTTGGAGACGTCGCTGTGGCCGACGCGCAGCGAGGAGGCGTCGGCTCCGGACTCGGGGCCGGGCTGCGCGGGGATCAGCAGGCTGTGGCCGGTCACCGTGCCGGTCGCCTGGGCGGGCGATGCGGGTGTGCCCGGCTGTGCGGGCGCCCCGGCCGGGCCGTGCGCCCCCGGTGCGCCGTGCGCGCCGGGCGGCTGCCCCCCGACCGTGGCCGTCGTCCGTGCGACCGACGGGTCGGCGGGGGATATCAGCCAGCGGGACGCGGGTGTGGCGTACGCGCTCACCGAGAACGAGCCGGCGAGCGACTGCCAGATCCCGCCGCTGCCCGCACGCCGCCCGGCCAGATCCAGCCGGTACAGCTCCGTCGCCGACCGGACGGCCGCGTCCACGTCACGCGGGAACGCCAGGCCGACCTCCGGCGCCGGATCGGCGTCGGCGAGACCGATCTCGTGCAGCGGAACGGGCCGGCCCAGCTTGGCGCCGATCGCCGCGGCGATGAGATGGGGCGCGGCGCCCTGGGGCACCATGCCCTTGGAGACCCACCGGGCGACCGACGTCTTGTCGTAGCGGAGGGTCAGTCCGCGCTGCGCCCCGAGGTCGTTGACCCGCCGGGCGAGCCCGGCGTTACTGATTCCCGCGAGGGCGAGAACGGTGCCGAGCTTCTCGTTCGGTCCTCGTTGCTCCCTGGACATGGCCACCCCTCGACACACAGACGGCAGCCGCGTCACCGTCTCGGCGCGCGGCATTCGTACCGTGTTCTCCCCAGGGACGAACCCTGTCACTCCGCCCGCACACGCATTTGGCCGTGCCCCGGGGAATATGCCGCCCTGCAGAGAACATCAGTGCACCCAGCGTAGTTCGTCGCATCCCTACCGTTAAGGGCCGGACGTCCGTATGGCGGGATTGTTGTCCGTCCCGGCCACTCGTGGAGTGCTGGGGGACGGGAAGTGACACGAGGGGCGTACGGGGCGGAGGAGGCGAACACCCGGCGGAGGAAGGGAAAAGGAAGAGCGGGGGAATGACGGGGGTGCGGGGGAGGGGGAGTGGAGATCGTCGGGACGGGGCGCAGTCCGGTCGGTGAAGGTGCGCGGTTCCGCTTCGCCGCAGCGGTGTACGGGCTTCGTCCCACCGCCCCCGCCGCCCGCCGACCAGCGCGGACCGGCGCGCGGGGCGTAGGTGTCCGCTCTCGTCCCGCTCGGCCCCGCCGGTTCGGCCGGGGTCCTCCGAGGGCCCGGCGCGTGCACCCCGGTGTGTGGCCGTGCGCCCGCACGTGCGCTCTGGCCCGGTCCTGGAGGCGGCGCTTGCATGGGTGCTGCGTGGATCGGCCCGCTGCGTTCGAAGCAGGGGGCTGGGGGATATCGCCGCCTCATTCCCCGCAGGCGGTGGACCGGTCCGGGGGGCGAGGCCCGCCCCCCGGACCGTGTGTTCCGGAGGGCGGGCCGGTGGTGCGGCGAGTGCGTGGCCGAGTGGGTGCGATGACCGGAGCGGTGTATGCCGAATCCGGGTAAACGCATATCAATCGGTCAATGAATCATGGGATCAACGGTTCCCTGCCGCGCCGAGATTGGCCGGATGTCGACGGTCGGGTGAGGGCGGGCCGGGGGAGGCGCTGACCGCCCCGCCGCCGTGAGATCCGAGTGCGGGGCTTGGCCGGAAGTGGGCCGTTCACGCGGGACCGGACGGGGGAACGCAACGCCCGGAATTCCCAATTCCGTTGCTCTGTGGGGCGACGCGCGCGGGCTCGGTACGGAACGCGCGTCCCGGCGTCCGCCCCGCGGCCTTTGCCAGGGGCGCATGCGCTCACGACGTGCGCCGTCCGTAGCCACTCCTGCGCGCCGTTGTCGTGGCAGCATGTCCGCAACGGCGCCGATCGTCACCGGAGTTCTCCGGGTGCTTGCCTGCCGCGCCGTTTTCGTCCACAGCCTGTGGAGGCGGCGATGCGTTGGTTGGTGGGTTGGAGCAGTATCGCCGCGAGCTTCGGCACGGCCGGGGCGGTCGGCGGCGGCGACGACGGGCGCACGATGCACCCCGTGGGCTCCCAACTCCTGTGGGGCGACCCCGATCCGCTCTGGGCGGTCGGCGACTGGCGGCCCGACGAGATCCGCACCGTCCGGGTGGACACCGCCGAGGGCGCCCCCATGGTCCGGCTCGCCGTTCTCGGCTGCTGCGGGGCCACCGACGAACAGCTGCGCGTCGGCCTGCTCGCCGCCCGGGGCGGTGCCCTGCGCCACCTCACCGCATGGACCGGCAGCTACACGGTCGTCGTCCAGATCGGCCGCCGGATCACCGTCGTCGGCGACCTCGCCGGAGCCCGCCCGGTCTTCTACACGCCCTGGGCCGGCGGCACCGCGTACGCCACCGCCGCTCTCCCGCTCGCCGACCTCATCGAGGCCCAGCTCGACATCGGCCACCTGGCCGCCCTGCTCGCCTGCCCCGAGACCCCGGAGGCGCTGCGCGACGGCACCCCCTACGCGGGCGTGAAGCGCATCCCGCCCGGACACGCCCTGATCCTGCGCGAGGGCTCGCGCGAGATCACCGGTTACGAGGCGGTGGCCTCCCTCGCCGTGGCCGCGCCCGAGCTCGACCCGGTGAGCGCCGTCGACGGGGTGCGCGACGCCCTGGTCGAAGCGGTGCGCGCCCGGCTCCTGGCCCCGCGCCACGCGCCGGAGACCCTGCCGCCCGACCCCGGCCCGGTCCCCGGCATGGGCCCGGCCGAACGCCGCGCCGCCCGGGGCGCCCCCGTGCCCGGCATCGGCGCCGACCTCTCCGGGGGCAGTGCGTCGGCGACCCTCGCCCTGCTCGCCGCCGGTCTCCCCGGGCTGCCCGGCACGATCCTGGGCCACGGCACCGGGGCGGGGGAGCGGCTGCTCGCCGTCACCTTCAACGACCTGACGACCCGCGCCCACGAACCCGAACTCGAGCGGGCCCGCGCCATCGCGGCCAACCCCCGGCTCCACCACGTCGTCGTCGCGGCGGGCGAAGAGGCCCTGCCCTACGCCGAGCTGGGGGCCGGCCCGCTCACCGACGAGCCGGCCCCTTCCCTCGTCCTCGCCGAACGCCACCGGCGCCGGCTCTCCGCGGGCAGCGCCGACCACTTCGTGGGCGCCGGTGCCCGGCAGGTGCTCGATGCCCACCCGGCCCGCCTCGCCGACCTGCTGATGGACCGGCGCCGCCGCCACCTGCTGCGCCCGGTCGCCGCCCTCGCCAAGGCCGAAGGCCCCTCCGCGCACTCGCTGTTCGTGCCGCTGACCGTCTACCGGGCGGCCCGCAAGCTGGCCCGTACGTCGTACCGCACCGGCCTCGAAACGGCCGCCGGCCGGCTGCCCGACGCCAACCGCCTCGCGCCCGGCCTCGACACCCCCGCCGACGCCTCGCTCGCCGCACTCGCCTGGTCGAGACCGGGGCCGGCCGCCCGGTGGCTGACCGGGGAGGCGCTGGCAGAAGTATCGGTTCGCCTTCAGGAGGCGGCGATCCGCCCCTCCTCGGTCCAGCGCCCCGGCGAGGCCCGGGCGAGGGCCGCCCTCGCCCGCAGCGCCGCCGACCACCGCATCCTGGAGCAGGCCGCCGAGATCCGCAGCCAGCGGCTGCACGCCCCCTTCCTGGACAACCAGGTCGTACGCGCCGCCCGCGCGCTGCCCGAGTCGCTGCGGGTCCAGCCGGGCGCCCGCGCGGCGATCCTGCGCCGGGTGCTGGCCGGTGCGGGCATCCACGAACTGCCCCCCGGCTGGGGCGCCCCCTCGCAGCACACCTCCACGGCAGTGACCCGGACCGGGCTGCGCGCCGCCCTGCCCGAGCTGATCGCGCTCTTCGACGCCCCGCTGCTCGCCGACGCCGGCCTGGTGGAGGCCCGCGTCGTACGCAAGGCCCTGCGCGCCGCCTCCGAGGGGGAGCCGCTGCCTCTGGACGGCCTCGCCGAGCTCGCCTCCACGGAATTGTGGCTGCGCCGCCTCGTCTCCCGGCGCGGGACCTGCTGGACCGGCACGGCGGCCCCCCGCCAGCGTGCGGTGGCGGGAGGCGTGGTCCCGGCCCGGCGCTCGCTTCAGGGGTGAGGGGGCGGGGGCGCGTCGGGGGGTGGGTTCGTCTCAGGGGTGAGGGGGCGGGGGCGCGTCGGGGGGCGGGTTCGTCTCAGGGGTGAGGGGCGGGGGCGCGTCGGGGGGTGGGTTCGTCCTCAGGCGTCCCGGTCCGTCCGACCGCTGCTCACCGGCGGTTCCGCCGGGACACAATGGTGCCGTGCGGTATCTGATCCTGGGCGCCACCGAGGCGCGAGACGAGAACGGTGGCGCGCTGCCCCTCGGCGGCAGCAGGCTGCGTGCCCTTCTCGCCGCCCTCGCCCTGCGGCCGGGACGCCCCGTGCCCGTGGCCGACCTCGTGGACGACGTCTGGGCGGACGATCCCCCCGCCGACGCGCCCGCCGCGCTCCAAGCCCTCGTCGGGCGGCTGCGCAGGGTGCTGGGCCGGGAGGCGCTGGCGAGCACGCCGGGGGGTTACCGCCTGACGGCCGGCCCGGACGACGTCGACCTCTATGTGTTCGAGCGGCTGGCCCGGCAGGGCGGCGCCGAACTGGAGGCGGGCGCGCCGGACGCGGCCGCCCGGACTCTGCGGACCGCCCTCGCCCTCTGGCGCGGCCCGGCCCTGGCCGACCTGCCCGACGGGGGCCAGGGCCATGCGCTCCGCCCCGAGGCGCACCGCCTCGCCGCCCTGGAACGCCGCATCGAGGCGGACCTGCGCCGCGCGACGGGTGGCGCAGGGAGTGCGGGCTTCGGCGCTGCGGCTACGGCTCCGCGTGCGGGGTACACCGCGGTCACCACTGCGGCCGGGGGCCCGGGAGCCACCGCCGCCGCGGTTTCCGGCCCCGCGCGAGACACGGGGGCCGGGGACGCCACGGAGCGCGCTCCCCAGGCGCCCGCCCTCGCCGAGTCCCGCACCGCCGAGCCCGGCGAGGCCCTCGCCCCGCCCGCCGCCGCCCTGGTCGCGGAGCTGACCGAGCTGACCGCCGCCCACCCGTACGACGAACGCTTCCGGGCCCAGCTGATACGGGCCCTGCGCGCCGACGGCCGGCAGGCCGACGCGCTCGCCGCGTACGACGACGCGCGCCGGGCCCTGGCCGACGGGCTCGGCACCGATCCCGGGCCCGAACTGACGGCCCTGCACCGCGAACTCCTCGCCCCGCCGCCCGCGTCCGCCGAAACCGGTTTGTTTCACGTGAAACCCGGTCGGAGCAACCTGCGCCCCCGGCTGACCTCCTTCGTGGGGCGCGAACCCGAACTGCGCTCCATCCGCGACGACCTCACCCGGTCGAGGCTGGTCACCCTCACCGGCCCCGGCGGCTCCGGGAAGACCCGTCTCGCCGAGGAGGCCGCCGCACACCTGGGCCCCGCCCCCGGCGTCGCTCCGCCGGACATCTGGATCGCCGAACTCGCCCCCGTGGACGACCCCGAAGCCGTCCCCGGCGCCGTGCTCTCCGCGCTCGGGCTGCGCGAGACCGCGCTGCTGCGGGACACCGCCCTCGACGGCGCGCCCCCGCGCACGGACCCGGTCGACCTGTTGGTCGACCGCCTGGGCCACGGCGCCCGCCCCGCGCCCGTTCTCCTCGTCCTCGACAACTGCGAGCACGTCATCGGCGCCGCCGCCGCACTGGCCGAAACCTTGCTGACCCGGTGCCCGCATCTGCGTATCCTCGCCACCAGCCGCGAACCGCTCGCCGTCCCCGGCGAGTCCGTACGGCCGGTCGGCCCCCTCCCCGCCGACCCCGCGCACCGCTTGTTCACGGAGCGCGCCAGGGCTGTGCGCCCCGGGTTCGACCCCGGGCAGGGGCCCGCCGGCGACGCGGACGCCGTCGCGGAGATCTGCCGTCGGCTGGACGGGCTGCCGCTCGCGATCGAGCTGGCCGCCGCCCGGCTGCGTCTGCTTGGACCGCGTCAGATCGCGGACCGGCTCGACGACAGGTTCCGTCTGCTGACGGGCGGCAGCCGGACCGTACTGCCTCGCCAGCAAACGCTGCGAGCGGTTGTCGACTGGTCCTGGGACCTCCTGGACGAGGACGAGCGCACCGCCTTGCGCCAGGTCTCGGTCTTCGCGGGTGGCTGGGACCTGGCCGCCGCCGAAGCGGTCATCAGGACACCGGCCGTCCCCGGCGGGCCCGCCGCCGACACCGCCGACCTGCTCGGCGCGCTGGTCGACAAGTCCCTGGTGGTCGCAGCCCCGGGCCCGGACGGCGCGATGCGCTACCGCCTTCTGGAGACGATCCATGAGTACGCCACCGAGCGGTGCGCCGAGGACCCGGAGGTGCGCGCCGCCGCCGAGGGCGCGCACACCGCGTACTTCCTCGCCTTGGTCGAGGAGGCCGATCCCCTCCTGCGCTCCGGCGACCAGCTGCCCTGGATCCAGCGACTGGAGACCGACCTCGACAACATCCGGGCCGCCCTCCAGCGCACCACCTCGCCCTCCGCCTCCTCCGAAGCGGAGGCGGCCCGCCTGGTGCTGGGCATGGGCTGGTTCTGGTGGCTTCGCAACTACCGTTCCGAGGGGCTGTCCTGGACCCGGAGGGCCCGTGCGCTCGGCCCCGATCCCACCGACGAGTCGGACCCCCGGTACTGGCCGCGGATGAACCTGCACATGCTGTGGTTCTTCTTCGCGGCGGAGAGCGGGCAGTCCGCGATGGCGCATGACGACACCGCACTCCACGCGCTCGTGGTCCGGGTGGCCGACGCGTTCGCCACTTCGCTCACCCACAGCGTCCGGTTCCCGGGACTGCTCTGGCCGATGACCTCGTACCTCACCGGTACGTCCGAGGACGCCAAGGAGAAGATCGACGCGGCGGTCGACAACACCCGCGCGCACGGCGGCCCGTGGGAGTACGGCGTCATCCTGATGTTCCGCGCGCACATGGTGGTCGACATGCCGGGCGGCATGCCCGGGATCGACGACGACCTGGACGAGCTGCGCACCCTGAGCCGCCGCGTCGGTGACCGCTGGATGCGGGCCCAGGTGGCGAGCGCGGCGGCCGAGGCGGGCATGATGCGCGGACGCTACGCCGAGGCGCGCACCGCGTACGAGGAGGCGCTGCTGCTCGCCCGCGAGGTCGGCGCCCATGCCGAGGCGCCGTTCCTGCTGGCCCGACTCGCCGAACTCTCCTACCGCACCGGCGACCTGGCGGACGCCCACCAGCGGCTGGACAGCTCGGAGGCCGAGGCCGAACGCCACCAGGCCCACGACGCCACCGCGTACGTCCACTACCTGCGCGCCACGATGGCGTTCTACCGGGGCGACATCGCGGATGCCCGGCGGCTGCTCACGGTCGCCCTGGAGGAGGCCGGGCGCGGCGGCCCGCCGTCGCACTTCACCGTGGCGATGGCCGGCCTGTCGGCCCGGATCGCCGTGTACGAGCCGGGGCCCGACGGCGGCCTCGTCGCCGGGGCGCGCGGGCTGGCCGGGTCGCTCGTCGCGGCCAAGGAGGCCCAGTGCGCCGAGATCGTCACGGGGCATCTGGCGGACGGCGCGGTGTCGGTCCTGGCCAGGCTCGGTCACCACGCGGTGGCCGTCCGCGTGTCCGCCGCCGCCGACGGCTGGCGGCGGACGTCGAGCCCGCGGACCGAGGGGGAGCAGGCCGAGACCGATGCGGCCGAGCGTCTGTGCCGGGAGGCGCTGGGTTCCGCGCGCTACGAGGAGGAGCGCGCGGCGGGCCACGGTCTGTCCCTGGACGACGTCATCGCCCTGGTGCAGGAGATCGTCGCGGACCTGCCGTGACAGCGGACGGGCCGAACCCGCCATGACAGCGGACGGGCCGCGACACGAGCGGCCGGTACGCGTGCCCGGTGGGCCGAGGGGCGGGGCCGGGCACCGGCCACCACTTCTCAGCGGCAGCTGATGCGCGACTCGGCCCAGTCCGCGAGGGCGGCGCCGCCGAACGGCCGCTCCGGCTCGACCACCAGCCGAATCCGCTGCTGGCCCGCCACGTTCACCCCGACCGGCACGGCCGGGTCGTTGCCCCGCACCACGGGGGACTGCCACAGCCGCCTTCCGTCCCCGCCGAACACCGAGAACCGCACCGCGCCGAGCCCCAGGGTGAGGTCGTCCACGCCGGCCCTAGCCTCGTACCGGATGCACTGGCGGTTCAGCTGGATGACCACCGAAGAACGGTTGTTGACGGTCACCCCGTGCGCGTACCGCGTGCCGCCGACCGACATGCCGGAGCGCTGCCAGACCCAGCCGCTCTCCCCGAGGACGACCTCGGGCGCGGTGTGGTCGCCGAGCAGGGTGTAGCCGAGCTCGCTGACCTGGTAGACGTCCGGCGCCGGGGCGGGAGTCGGCGGAGTCGGGGTGGGAGTGCGGGGCGGCGTGGGCGTCGGCGGCGGTGTGTGAGTCGGTGTCGGTGTGGGACTCGGCGGCGGAGTCGGTGTCGGCGTGGGCGTCGGTGTCGGCCTGGGCGTGGGTTTCGGAGGTGTGGGGGCCGGAGCCGCGGGCTTCGGGGGCGTCGGCTCCGGCGGGGTCGGCTTCGGCGGTGTGGGCGAAGGCACGACGGGCGCCACGGCCGGGGGCTTGGGGACCGGCTTCGCCTCGGGCCGGGGACTGTCGTCGCCCACCAGAGCCCAGACGAGCCCGGCCGCCGCCGCGACGGCCACCGCCGCGGCGATGCCGGCCTTGGCCGGTGCGCCGAGCCCCTCGGAGGCCGCCGCACCACCCGCCGCACCGGTGGACGAGCCCCCTCCGGTCGCCGCCGCCGCGGCACTCGCCCCGGCGGCGCCGACCGCGCCTCCTGCCACGATCCCGGCGGCCTTGAGGGCGTACCCGGCGGCGAACCAGCCGATGACCGCGACCGGGAGCAGCGCGGGGATGCCGGCATTGACGTGGGCCAGCTCGCCCGCCGCCACCCGGCACTTCGCGCACTCGTCCAGATGCCCCCGCAGTCCGCGCTCCGCCCGCATCCGCAACCCGCCCCGGGCATACGCGCCGAGCCGGTCGGCGTACCGCGCGCAGTCGCCGCCGGATGTGAGCGCCTGGCTCACATGGGCTTGCAGGTACGCCTGCTTGAGCCCTTCGCGTGCCCGGCTGGCCAGCACCGACGTGGCGTTGGCGGTCAGCCCGAACAGGGGCGCGATATCGCTGGGCGACTCCTCCTCGACGGTGGTGTGCCACAGGACGGCCTGCCAGCGCTCCGGGAGGCTGCGGAACGCCTGCATGGCCATCGACTGCTCGGCCTCGTGCATCGCGAGCACATCCGCGCCGAGGTCGAGGGTGTCGTCGTCGGACACCTCCGACGACCGGACGGCCTGGGCGGCGAACACGGCGAAGTCGTCCACGAGCTGCTCGCGCTTCGCGGTCTTCGTCCAGGCGGCGGCCACATGCCGGACCGCCGTCATCAGATAGGCGCGGACCGCCTCCTCGGGCCCCTTGCCGCCCCGTACCGCCTGCAGGGTCCGGGCGAAGACCTCGGCGGTCAGGTCGTCGGCGGTGTGCGCGTCCCGGCAGCACGTGCGGGCGTAGCGGCGCACGGCCTGGGAGTGGCGCCGGAACAGCTCGTCGTACGCGAGGTTGTCGCCCTCCCGCATGCGCTGGATCAACTGCGCGTCCGAAGGCCCCGCCGCCGCCCCGTCCGCCCCGCCCGAGCCCCGCCCCGTCCGCTGCATCGGCACAGCGGGAAGCGGCTCGGCGGCGCCCGTCTCGGCGGGGCCCGCGCCGGGGCTCCCGCACGCTCCCGCCGCACCGCCGTCCTCGTCCGGTGCGGGCGGCCAGGGGCCCGGCAGGACCGTTCCGCCCGGGGCGTCCGCGGCCGCGTCGGCGTCCTGGTGGCCGGGGACGGCCTGGCTCGGCACCTGGTGCCCGGGCGAACCGGCCGGTTCCGTACCGCTGCCGGCGGCGGACACACCGTCGTACGACTCTTCCCTCTGCCCGTCACCGCTCATCGCGGACGCCCCCGTATGCGCCATCGGACCCGAATACCGGGCAAGCGTGCCACAGAGCACCGAGGCGGCGGGCCCTCAATCCCACCTACCACTCATCCGGGGCGTCCTCCCCGAATGTGAGCACTAGCGGGCACTCATTCGGGGAAGGGACCAGCGGCTGGGTTGACGTGGCGGTGAGCGAAAGACGGGGCCTCGCGGCCCCGCCCCGCACCCGGCACCCGTCACTCGGGTCGCGAGCGCAGTCCCTCCAGCAGGATGTCCAGCAGCCGGGAAGAGGCCGCCGCCTGCTGGGCCGCGTCCGGCAGCGAGGGGGCGGCCGTCGCGATGACCAGCAGGACGTCCGCCACCGTCACGTCGTGGCGCAGCTCGCCCGAGGTCCGCGCCCGGTCGACCAGCCGCCCCACGACCTCCAGCAGCTCGGCCGCACCGGCGCCCAGGTCCTCGGCACCGGTCTCCGGACCGGGCCGCTGCCGGGACGCCGCCCGGGGTGCGGCCGTGCCCGCCTCCTGCCGCTGCTGGGGCACCCGGGGCTCGTCCCCCGCGGCCTCACCGGTCTCCCCGGCCACGGTCGAGTCCTCGGCCTCCACACCGACCCGCAGTATCTGCGGGGGCAGGAGCCGCCCCGCCCCCGAGGCCACGGAGGTCCGCAGGAAGCGCGAGAGCGCCGACCACGGCTCGTCCTCCTGCCCGAGCGCGGAGCGAGCCTGGTCGGTCAGCCGGGAGGTCTCCTCCTCGGCTATCCGGCGCACCAGCACGTCCTTGCTGGGGAAACGCCGGTAGACCGTGCCGACGCCGACCCTGGCCCGGCGGGCCACGTCCTCCATCGGAGCCCCGTACCCCAGCTCCCCGAACACCTCGCGCGCAGCGCGCAGCACGTGCTCGAGATTGCGCTGCGCGTCCACCCGCAGCGGCGCCGACCGTGCGTGCGCCGACGCGCCACCGGGCTGGGCGCCGAGTCCGTTGCCCAGCCCGCTCACCGTTCCCGCCGGCGCGGCCGGCGTGGTGCCGCCCGTTCCGTCGAGGGTGCCAACCGCCCCGACGTGCCCGCTTCCTTCAGGCGCGACAGCAGTGGCCGGCCAATGCGATTCCTGAATGTCCATAACAGTTCCCCCGGTTATGACGTCTCCCCCCGGAGACTCCCGCCGTGTCCGTCGCGGATGGACCGATCGTCACCGTCCGACACCCCGACGACATACGAACATAGTTGAGCCCGGGTCAATTCAGAAGGGGGCAGTTCCGCCCGGAGCGCCCCCCGATCGGCGCAAGGACCGGTTGGTCACCACTTGATCCCCGTCCCGGGCCCGTACCGCAATGCCTGACCTGCGGGGCTTGCATACCAACCGTCCGTCCGGCACCCACGGCCCGTCCACGACCTCCGGTCACACAATTTGCCGGGGCTGTGGACAAACTCCGGTGCACGTTGCGTCATGGGGTGGTGATGGCTTCAGCTTCCGGGGGTACACCCCCCGGCCCCCCGCCGGGTGCGCGCATCCTCGTCGTCGGCGGAGGCTACGTCGGGATGTACACAGCGCTGCGTCTCCAGCGGAAGCTGAAGCAGAGACTGAGAAGCGGCGAGACCGAGATCGTGGTGGTCGCGCCCGAGCCCTACATGACCTACCAGCCGTTCCTCCCCGAGGCCGCCGCCGGCTCGATCTCACCGCGCCATGTCGTCGTACCGCTGCGCCGCGTCCTGCCGCACTGCACCATCGTCATCGGCGAGGCCCGGGCCATCGACCACACCAAGCGCACCGCCACCGTCACCACCCTCGCCAGCGGCGAAGACGGCACCGGCGCCCTGGAGATCGAGTACGACGAGCTCGTCCTCGCCCCCGGATCCGTCTCGCGCACCCTCCCCGTCCCCGGCCTCGCCGATCACGGTGTGGGTTTCAAGACGATCGAGGAGGCCATCGGGCTGCGCAACCACGTCATCGAACAGATGGACATCGCGTCCGCCACCCGCGACCCCGCCGTCCGTGACGCCGCCCTGACCTTCGTCTTCGTGGGGGGCGGCTACGCGGGCGTGGAGGCCCTCGCGGAGCTGGAGGACATGGCCCGCTACACCTCGCGGTACTACCACAACATCAAGGCCGAGGACCTGAAATGGATCCTCGTGGAGGCCACCGGCCGCATCCTGCCCGAGGTCGGCGAATCCCTCGGCCGGTACGCCGTACGGGAACTGCGGGGGCGCAACATCGACGTACGCCTCGACACCCGGCTGGACTCCTGCGAGGACCGCGTCGCCGTCCTCAGCGACGGCTCCCGCTTCCCCACCCGCACCCTCGTGTGGACGGCCGGCGTCAAACCGGCCCCGCTCCTCGCCGCCACCGGCCTCCCCCTGGATGAACGCGGCAGGCTCGTCTGCACCGCGAAGCTGACCGTCCAGGGCACCGAGCACGCCTGGTCAGCGGGCGACGCCGCAGCCGTACCCGACCTCACCGCCGCCGAAACCGGCCGCACGACCGCCCCCAACGCCCAGCACGCCGTCCGCCAGGCGAAGGTCCTCGCGGACAACGTCGCCGCCGCCCTCGACGGGGGACCGCTCACCGAGTACCGCCACAGCTACGCGGGCTCCGTCGCCTCGCTCGGACTCCACAAGGGCGTCGCGCACATCTACGGGCGCCGGCTGAAGGGCTATCCGGCCTGGCTGATCCACCGCATGTACCACCTGAGCCGGGTCCCGACCTTCAACCGGAAGGCACGCGTCCTGGCCGAATGGACGCTCGCGGGCCTCTTCAAACGCGAAATCGTCTCCCTGGGCTCCCTGGAGCATCCGAGGGCCGAGTTCGAACTCGCCGCCGGACGCCGGCCACGGCCCGACGGAGACGACTGTCAGTAGGGTCCGACACACTGGACGTGTGACCATGGGTGGGCCCACATCTGCACAGAGTGACCCGGCCGGCAGCAACCGACAGTGACCAGCGAAGACCGCCCCAGGAGCGACGAACGCGCCCGAAGCCCTGGCAGAGGAAGCACCCGCCCGAGCGGACCAGACCGACACACGAGGCCAGAAATTCCGTGAACTTCACGCGTTGGAGCGCCCGCCTCCCCGGAACGCAGCGTCGCGCCGCCCGGGAGGACCACAGCTCCGTACCGGCGGCCCGCGCCGAGTACACCCGGGCCGAACCGGGCGCCGCCCCGCCGCAGGGCGGTCCCGTCGGCGTCCCCCTGCCCTCGGCGCCCGATCTGGAGGACCTCTCCGCCCGCGACATCCTGGGCCGGCTGCCCGCCCTCGTCGCCCTGGTGCACGGCACCGGCCACCACGTCGCCTACGTCAACGACGCGTACGCCGCCGCCTTCGGCCCCCGCCCCTGCGGCGCCCCGGCCGCCGAGGTGATGCCCGAGCTGACCGAGATCGGCCTGCTCCCCCTCATGGACCAGGTCCTGCGCAGCGGCACCCCGCGCACGGTCAAGTCCCGCAAGGCCGGCGACGGCCGCTCGTACACCGTGACCTGCACGCCCGTGCGCCCCGACGAGGAGAAGGGCCGCGACAGCGGAGTCCTCGTGTACGCGGCCGACGTCACTGACCACGCCGAGGCCGCCGAGCGGCTGCGCGCCAGCGAGGGCCGGCACCGCGAAACCGCCGTCACGCTCCAGCACTCGCTGCTCCCGCAGGAGCTGGAACAGCCCGACGACCTGCGGATCGCCGCCACTTACCAGCCGGGCGGCACGGACGCCGCGGTCGGCGGCGACTGGTACGACGTCATCACCCTGGGCGCGGGCCGCACCGCGCTGGTCATCGGGGACGTGATGGGGCGGGGGGTGCGCGCCGCCGCCGTCATGGGCCAGCTCCGCACCGCCGTACGGGCCTATGCCCGGCTGGACCTTCCGCCGCACGAGGTCCTTCAGCTGCTCGACGGGCTCGCCGCCGAGATCGACGCCAGCCAGATCGCCACCTGCGCCTATGCCGTGCACGACCCCAACGAGGGGCTGCTCGTCTACTCCTCCGCGGGCCACCTGCCGATCCTGGTGCGCGACGAGAACGGCACGGTCCGCCGCGCGGAGGACCCGATCGGCCCGCCGCTCGGCACCGGCGGCTGGATCCACACCTCGGGCACGATCCCGCTGCCGCCCGGCTCCACCGCCGTCCTCTACACGGACGGGCTGGTCGAGCGGCGCAGCGAGGACATCGACGAGGGCGTGGGTGCGCTGGAGCGGGCGCTGTCCGGCGCGACGGGCGCGCCGCAGGTCGTCTGCGACCGGCTGATCCGCTCCCTCAACGTGACCGCCGAGCACGACGACGACGTGGCGGTCCTGGTCGTGCAGCACCCGGCGCGCACGGGCGCCGCCGCCGAGCTGTTCCACAACGCCTCGCTCGACCTGCTCGGCGGCATCGAGGCGGCTCCCCGCGCCCGTGCCTTCGCGACGGGGGTGCTCGCCTCGTGGCGCTTCCCGGTGGAGCTGTGCGATCTCGGGGTCCTCGCCGCCGGGGAGCTGGTCGCGAACTCCCTCCAGCACGGCACCCCGCCGATGCGCCTCGGCCTGCGCCGCACCGACCGCCGCCTGATCATCGAGGTGACCGACGGCGACGACCACCTGCCGCGCCGCCGCCGCGCCGAACCGGCGGACGAGGCGGGGCGGGGCATCTCGATCGTGGCCTCGATCGCCACGTCGTGGGGGAGCCGCCGTACGCCGGGCGGCGGCAAGGCGGTGTGGTGCGAGTTCGTCCTGCCGCGGTAGCGGCGGCGCTCAGCGCGCGGCGGCCACGGGCGCCGGCGCGCTCTCCGGCACGGAGACGGCCACCACTCGCGACGGCGCGTGCGCGAGCGAGGGCTGGTCCTGTACGGGGGTGAGCCGTCGGCCGAGCCGCAGTGCGAGCGCGGTGATGCCCAGCGAGAACAGTACGAACGTCACGATGTACGGGCCGTGCAGCGAGGCCCCCATCGGACCGCCCACGGCCGGGCCGACGGCCAGCGCGAGCTGCTTGCAGAGCGCGAACGCCGAGTTGTACTGGCCCACCATCGACTCCGGCGCCAGGTCCGCGACCAGCGGCGCGACGGTCGGCGACAGCATGGACTCGCCGAGGCCGAACAGCGCGTACGTGGAAATCATCGCGGCCGTCGCCATGGTCTGGCTGCCGTGCCCGAGGCCCGCGTAACCGGCCACGATCCAGGCGAAGGCCCAGATCAGGCCGACCGCCGCGATGACCCGGGTACGCCGCCGGCGCTCCACGAGACGCAGCACCACGAACTGGGCGACGACGATCACGGCGGTGTTGGCGGCCAGCGCCACGCCGAGCGTGGAGGGTTCGATGCCGGCGGCCTCGGTGCCGTATGCCGCGAGCCCGGACTCGAACTGTCCGTAGCAGGCGAAGAACAGCACGAAGCCCAGGACGCAGAGCTGCACCATCGCGCGGTGCGAGACAAGCGCCCGCAGCCCGCCGCGCGGGGCCGGCGCCCCGGCCGCCGTCTCCGGCGCACTCACGGGGGCGTTCGGCATCCGCACGGTCGCCGCGATGACGCCGAGCACCAGGAACATCACCGCTTCAATCAGGAACAGCAGCGTGAACGACGCCGGGCTGCTCGTGTCGACGATCTGCCCGCCGACCAGGCCGCCGATGCCCAGACCCAGGTTCTGCAGGAAGAACTGCATGGCGAAGGCCCGCGTGCGGGTGGCGGTGCCGGTGCAGCGGACGAGCATGGTGGCGAGCGCGGGCTGCATGACGGCGGTGCCCGCGCCGAGCACGGCCGCCGCCAGGACGGCGGTGGTGACCTGCGAGGACACACCGAGCGCGATGGCGCCCAGGGAGGCGACACCGGAGGCGGCGACCAGCACGGGCAGCGGCCCGCGACGGTCGATCGCGCGGCCGGTGAACGGCAGGACGGCGAGCGCCGCCATGGCGAAGACCGCCAGCACGATCCCCGCCGTACCGGCGCCCAGATCCCGCACCTGCGCCACATAGACGTACAGGTACGGAACGGTGAACCCGAGCCCGAACGCACTCAGCGCGCTCCCCAGCTGGATCCGCCGCAGTGCTGCGCCCATTTCCCTGGTCACACTCACCTACCTCAAGCTCTCGAAACCTTGAGCCGTGCCGATCGAACGACTCGAACCCGAAGACTTTATCACTAAAGTTAGATGTTGAACACTACGGCTTGAAGGACTTCGACGGCTATGGAGGCATGCCATACTGCGCGCCATGTCCGACACCACCGAGCCCGGACTCGATGAGCCGAGCCTCGACGAGCAGATCGCCGCCTACCAGCGTGAGTACCGCGACCTGGATCCCCAGGTCGAACAGGTCGTCTCCGCGCTCGGCCGGCTGAACCGCCGGATGAACGTCGCGTACGGGAGACAGCTCGCCGCGCTCGGCATCAGCAACGCGGAGTGGGAGGTCCTGAAGACCCTCGTCCTGGGAGGGGAGCCCTACCGCCTCGGCCCCGGAGAGCTGGCCAAGCGGCTCGGTCTCACTCCGGCCGCGATGACGCACCGGATCGACCGCATGGCCGGTGAGGGGCTGGTGACCCGCGACCGCGACGAGAACAACCGCGTCCGCGTCATCGTGGAGCTGACGGACGAGGGCCGTACGAAGTGGCTGGAGGCGATGCGGATGGCCACGGACTTCGAGGCGGACCTGCTCCAGGACCTCGACGGCGAGGAGCGCGGGGTGCTCGGCGCGATGCTGACCCGCCTGCTGCGGAGGGTGGAGCACGCCCAGCCGGACGCCGGCGGCCGGCTCACCGACCTGGACTGAGTGGCCCTGCCGGACAGGTAGGGAGGGGTTGACACGCCTCTCGGCGATCCGTAAGGTTCTTCGGGTTGCCACGGAGCCTGAACGGTTCCGCGACAGCCGATCCCGCCGCAGACGCGGCACACCAAACTCAGCACGATCTCCCGTTCGGGGAAATTTCGGCATGCCGAAATTGATTTCGAAGGCCCGATTATGAGCCGCCGGGAAAATCCGCTAGAGTTTTGGACGTCGGAAGGGCCCAACAGCCCGGAGGACAAGCCCGCTGACTGGGAATCAGGCCCGAAAGGATCTGATAGAGTCGGACTCGCCGGAAAGGGAAACGCGAAAGCGAAGAACTGGAAAGCGAAAAACCGCTTGACCCGCTTCGACCGGGAATCGGACACGAAAGAGTCTGATAGAGTCGGAAACGCAAGAACGAAGGGAAGCGCCCGGAGGAAAGCCCGAGAGGGTGAGTACAAAGGAAGCGTCCGTTCCTTGAGAACTCAACAGCGTGCCAAAAGTCAACGCCAG
>NZ_JBEYCQ010000015.1:183044-204319 GCF_040632905.1 Streptomyces sp. NPDC016469 | reverse complement strand
CGCAGGGCGTCCGGGGTGTCGTCGGCGAGGATCTCGCCCTCGCGCATGAGGAGGAGGCGGTGGCAGCGCTCGGCCTCGTCCATGACGTGGGAGGACTGAGGTGGAGGTAGCTCCACCTCAGAAGTGGAAACCGCTGGGTGGTCCGGGTCCGCGCGCGCCGCCTACCGTTTCCGCATGTCCTCCTCCCCCGGTCTCCAACAGGCCCTGTGGCAGCGGCGGTACGTGCGCGGCTCCTGGCCGTGGCGGGCGGCGCTCTACCTCCTGACCGGCGCGCTCACCGGCGTCCTGACGCTCACCGTCCTCCTGCTGCTCGCGGTCGCGGGCGGCGCGCTCGCCGTGGTCCTCGTCGGCCTCCCGCTCCTGCTCACCCTGGCCCTCTCCGGGATCCCGCTCGCCGCCCTGGAGCGCCGCAGACTGCGGCTCGTCGACCCCTGCCCGCTCGCCCCGGTCCACGCCGAACCGGACGGCACCGGGCCGGCCGCCTGGCTGCGGACCCGGCTGCGGGAGCGGGCGACCTGGCGGGAGCTGGCGTACGCGCTGCTCACCGCGGTCGTTCTGTGGCCGCTGGAAGCCGTGACCGTGGGGACGGCGCTCACGGTGTGCGGCGGCCTGATAGCGACGCCCGTGGTGCTGGCCGTGAGCGGCGGCGAGGAGGTCCGGGTGCTGAAGCTGTGGCTCGTCCACTCCTATCCGCCCGCGTTCGGGGCGCTGCTCGCGGGCCTGGTGCTGCTCCCGGTGTTCGCGTATCCGCTGGGGGTACTGGCGGCCTGGCGCGCGACGCTGACCCGGGCGCTGCTCGCGGACTCCGGGGCTGCGGCGCGGCTGCGGGAGCTGGACCGCTCGCGCAGCCGGCTGGTGGACGCCTTCGAGGCGGAGCGGCGGCGCATCGAACGCGATCTGCACGACGGGGCGCAGCAGCGTCTGGTCGCCCTGTCGATGACGCTCGGCCTGGCCCGTCTGGAGGGACCCGCCGAGCCCCTGGCCGGGCTGCTGGCGAAGGCGCACGGCGAGGCGGACACCGCGCTGGTGGAGATCCGGGAGCTGATCCGGGGCATCCACCCCCAGGTCCTCACCGACCGGGGGCTCGGCGCGGCCGTGGAGGACGTCGCGGACCGCTCGGTAGTACCGGTCGACGTGGACCTGGAGCTGCCGGAGCGGTTGCCGGGGGCTGTGGAGAGCGGGGTGTACTTCGCGGTGTGCGAGGCGCTGGCGAACGCGGCGAAGCACAGTGGCGCGACACACGTCCGGGTGTCCGGGCAGGTGGGGCGCGGCCAGCTGGTGGTGGAGGTGGCGGACGACGGGCGGGGCGGCGCGTCGGCGGGCCACGGGACGGGGCTCCAGGGGGTGGCCGACCGTCTCTCGGTGCTCGACGGCCGTTTGGTACTGTCCAGTCCCCCCGGCGGGCCCACGGTGTTCCGCCTGGAAGTCCCCGTACCGGCCGCGAGCGAGAGGCCCTGAGCGTGCGGATCGTACTGGCCGAGGACAGCGTGCTCCTGCGCGAAGGTCTCGTCGGCCTCCTCGAACGGTTCGGCCACCAGGTGGTGGCGGGTGCGGGCACGGCGGAGGAGCTGATCGCGGCCGTCGCCGAGCACGGCCCGGACATCGTGGTGACCGATGTCCGCATGCCGCCCGGCTTCTCCGACGAGGGCCTGCGCGCGGCGCTCGAACTCAGGCGGAAGCAGCCCCGGTTGCCGGTGCTCGTCCTCAGCCAGTACGTACAGCGCGCCTACGCGGAGGATCTGCTCGACTCGGCGGACGGGCGGGGTGTCGGCTATCTCCTCAAGGAACGCATCGGTCACGTCGAGGAGTTCGTGGACGCCCTCGCCCGGGTCGCCGCCGGGGACACCGTGGTGGACCCGGAGGTGGTCCGGCAGCTGATCCGGCACCGCCGGGACCCGCTGTCCCGGCTGACCGCGCGCGAGCTGGAGGTGCTGGCCCTGATGGCGGAGGGCAGGTCCAACACCTCGGTCGCGGAGGCCCTTTCGGTGAGCGAGGGCACGGTGAGCAAGCACTTCGGCTCCATCCTCGCCAAGCTGGACCTGTCGCTGGACGACACCACCAATCGCCGGGTGCTCGCGGTCCTCGCCTATCTCAGGGGCTGACATCTCGCAAGCTGACGTCTCGGGGGCTGACGTCTCGGAGGCTGACATCTCGCAAGCTGACGTCTCAGGGGCTGACGTCTCAGGGGCTGACGTCTCAGGGGCTGGCGCCTCAGGGGCTGACGTCTCAGGGGCTGACCCCTCCGGCCCGGCGGGCCCAGCCGGCCTCGTTCCCGCCACCGGGGCGAACGCGGCGGCCCGCGCGGGACCACGGGGCCGGGCGGACGGCATCGGCCGGGAGGTCGGCCGCGCGGTGGGAGGCCAGGGTGTGCAGGACGGTGAGGACGGCGGCCAGTTCCTCGGGCGTGGGGTCTCCGGACAGGAGGCGGATGGTCATGCCGGCTGGTTCCCGTGCTTGCGGTGGGGCAGGGCCACCGTCTTGGTCCGGAGCATGGCGAGACCGGCCGCGAGGACGGCCCGGGTGTGCGCGGGGTCGATGACGTCGTCCACGAGGCCGCGCTCGGCCGCGTAATACGGGTGCATCAGCTCCGCCTTGTACTTCTTGACCAGCTGCCGCCGGGTGGCCTCCGGGTCGTCGGACGCGGCGATCTGCCGGCGGAAGACGACGTTGGCCGCGCCCTCCGCCCCCATGACCGCGATCTCGTTGGCGGGCCAGGCGTAGGAGAGGTCCGTGCCGATGGACCGGGAGTCCATGACGATGTACGCACCGCCGTACGCCTTGCGCAGGATGACCTGGATGCGGGGCACGGTCGCGTTGCAGTACGCGTACAGCAGCTTCGCGCCGTGCCGGATGATGCCGCCGTGCTCCTGGTCGACGCCGGGCAGGAAGCCGGGCACGTCGACCAGCGTGACGAGCGGGATGTTGAAGGCGTCGCAGAGCTGCACGAAGCGGGCGGCCTTCTCGGAGGCGTGGATGTCGAGCACCCCGGCCAGCACCATGGGCTGGTTGGCGACGACGCCGACCGTGCGCCCGTCGATCCGGCCGAGCGCGCAGATGACGTTGCCGGCCCAGTGCTCCTGCACCTCCAGCAGGTCGCCGTCGTCCAGCAGCTCCTCCACCACACGGCGCATGTCGTAAGGGCGTTGCGGGTCGGCCGGGACCAGGTCGAGCAGGGTGTCGCCGGGGCGGTCGGCCGGGTCGTCGCAGGGCGCGGCGGGCGGTTCCTCGGTGCTGTTGGCCGGAAGCAGGGTGATCAGGTGGCGGACCTCGTCCAGGCAGGTCTCCTCGTCGTCGTACGCGAAGTGCGCGACGCCCGAGGTGCCCGCGTGGACGTCGGCGCCGCCCAGGCCGTTCTGGGTGACCTGCTCGCCGGTGACGGCCTGGATGACGTCGGGCCCGGTGATGAACATCTGGGAGGTCTCGCGGACCATGAACACGAAGTCGGTGAGCGCCGGCGAGTAGGCGGCGCCGCCCGCGCACGGGCCGAGCATGACGCTGATCTGCGGGATCACCCCGGAGGCACGGGTGTTGCGCTGGAAGATGCCGCCGTAGCCGGCGAGCGCGGTGACACCTTCCTGGATGCGGGCCCCGGCCCCGTCGTTGAGCGAGACGAGCGGGGCTCCGGCCGCGAGGGCCAGGTCCATCACCTTGTGGATCTTCGCGGCGTGCGCCTCGCCGAGCGCCCCGCCGAAGATCCGGAAGTCGTGGGCGTAGACGAAGACCGTGCGGCCCTCGACGGTGCCCCAGCCGCCGACGACGCCGTCGGTGTGCGGGCGCCGGTCCTCCAGGCCGAAGCCGGTCGCGCGGTGCCTGCGCAGCTGCTCGACCTCCTGGAAGGTGCCCGGGTCGAGCAGCAGCTCGATGCGCTCGCGGGCGGTGAGCTTGCCCTTGGCGTGCTGGCGTTCGGTGGCGGCCGCGTCCCCGGCGGCCACGGTGGCGTGCAGGCCGTTCAGTTCGGCGGTACGGGTGCGGAGCGAGAGCACCGCGGCGGGCGCCGCGAACTCCTCCTCCAGCTCGGCCAGTGTCTGGGTTTCCACGGTTCGACTCCCTATCGCTGGGTCAGAGGCCGAGGCCGCGGTAGCGGCGCGGCCAGATGCCGTGCTTGCCGGGGGCGAGAACGCCCTCCGCGTCGAGTGCGTCCTTGATGCGTTCGCCGAGCCTGCGCACGGCGTGGTCGTTGAAGCCGTAGGTCGCGGCGACCCGGTCCATCAGCGCGGGATGGGCGCGCTGGACGCCGTAACCCGCCGCCGCGGCAGCCCGGACCAGCGCCTCGCACAGCGCCAGGGCCCGCGCCCGGTCGTCCGCGTCCCGCGTGTCGAAGACGGTGGTGACCCGGTGGTGCAGGGCCCGCGCCCCGACCGCGAAGGCGCCCAGGTAGTCCTTGCCGTACGCGTGGGCGTGGTCGCGGGCCAGCCCGTACTGCGCGAGGGCGTCCGCGCCGGTCACCGGCGACACGGGCGTGAGGTCGAGCCGGCCCGCGTACGGCAGCCAGCCGTCGGCCTCGTCCGCCGGCCGCACGTGTCCCGCCCCGTCCCCGGCCGCCTCGGTGCGGGAGAACCGGGCGCCGGGGACGGCGGCGAGCGCGTCCCGGATCACCGACCACTGGGCGTCGATCACGGCGGGCGCCCCGGCCAGTTCCCCGTACAGGTTCCAGCGGCCGATCCCGAGGTCCGCCATCAGCGTGCGGACGACGCGGTCGGGGAGCGGGCCGGTGCCCCGGTGGTACGTGGCGCGGCTGCCGGCCGCCGCCGCGTCGAGGAGCACGCTGCGGACGGTCGGCGTCCCGGTGACGGTGCGGTCCCGCAGCAGCGGGCGCACGGCGTCGACCAGGGGCCCGAGGCCGTCCTCCGCCGGGACGGCGACCGCGTAGGCCCGCCGCGCCGCCGGTTCGGGGCGCAGCCGCACCCCGAGCTTGGTGACGATCCCGAACGCGGACCGGGCGAAGAGCGCGCCGAGGGCCGGCCCGCAGCCGAACGGCGCCCAGGAGCCGGGGCCGGTCAGGGCGGCGGTCCCGGTGCGCACCACGTCGCCGTCGGCGAGCACGACCTCCATGCCGTACGGGGCCGCGTCGGCGCCCTCGTAGCCAGGGCCGCCGGTGGAGCGCTCCAGGACCTCGCCGAGGACGCTGCCCCAGCGCGGGCCTTCGAGGTCCACCCGCTGGTCCAGGCCGAGTTCGCCGATGCGCCCCGCCAGGTCGTGGAAGGTGACCCCGGGTTCCACGACCGCGTAGCCGCCCGCCGGGTCCACCTCGACCACCCGGTTCATCCGGGCGAGGTCGACGGCGACCGCCCCCGGGAGCCGGGGTGCCGGGCCGCCGAAGCCGGGGTCGCGGCCCGGCAGCACCGGTGAGAGCGGCACCCCGAACGCCCCGGCGATCCGCACCACCGCCCGGACGTCCTCGACGGTGGCGGGCATCAGGGCGGCGGACGCGCCGAAGTGGGGCTCGTCCAGGACGGGCTGGGGGTCGGCGTAGCCGGGGAGGCCGACCGCGCCCTCGGTCAGGACCCACCGCGGGCCCAGGGCCACCCGGAAGGCGGCCAGGGCCCGGGTGAAGTCCCGGCCGTCCACCCCGGGCGGGAGCCGGCGGACCTTCACGGCGTGCCTGCCCCGATCCGGACCGGGGACCGCTCCGAGGGCACGAACGCCTGGACGTCGATGCGCGCCCACACCCCGGAGACTGCGAACGGGTCACCGGTGGCGAACTCCTCCGCCTCCTCCCGGGTGCCGGCCTCGACCACGATCAGGCTGCCGACCGCGGTGGTCCCGTCGGCGGCCGTCAACGGCCCGTACAGCACGGGCCGTACGTTCGCCTCCCGCAGCCGCGCCGAGTGGGCCGGGCGCTGGGCGGCGCGCAGCTCCGCGCTCCCGGGCGCGTCGAGGCAGTGGATCGCCCACAGCATGTCCTTCTCCTTCCGTTCGTCGTGACGGGGCCGCTCAGGCGGCGCGTTCGGCGCTGACCGCGGGGGCCGACTGCTCGCGGAGCCGGGTCAGTTCGCTGACGACGGCCTGGCGGGCGGCGAGCTTCTCCTGCTTGACGGAGAACCGCTCGGGGATGACCCGGTACTCGGCCTCGACCGCGCTGGCGAGCTTCTCGCCGTGGTGGAAGCCGATCCGGCACCGGAAGACCGAGCCGACCGGACCGCGGGTGTGTTCCAGCAGCTCGTACTGGACGGTCGCGGGCAGCGGGAAGACGAAGCTGTGGAACTCGGAGTTGACCGAGCCGATCACGAAGCGGGTCTTCTCGGGGCCGGTGACGAAGAACTGCTCGGTGACCACCGTCCACATCTGGCGGGCCGCCTCCAGCAGGGTGATGGCCGGGATGTGCTGCCCGGTGAGGTGGTCCTCCAGGACCTCGACGCGCTCGTCGATGACGAGGTCGGCGACGAAGCGCTTCTCGCCGGTCTGGCCGACCGGGCCGATCAGGACGTTCTTCGCGTCGTGCTTGTGGGTGAGCCGCTGGTCGGCGGGTTCCGGGACCCCGCCCTTGCCCAGCGAGACGGCCGGTCCGTGCGCCTCGGCCAGAGCGCGTACCTCGGCGAGCTGGCCGGCGCTGAGGCCCTGGCCGATGCTCACCGACAGGCTCTCGGTCAGCTCACCGGCGCGCAGCCGGGCGATCAGCTCGGAGACCGGGACGGTCCCCCGGTTGGCGAGGAAGTCCTCGAAACGGTCCCCGACGGCGATGAGTGCTTCGTGCGGCATGTCGATCCCTCCAGGATGTGGGGCTGGTACGGAGCGGGGCGGGGCGTCAGACGGCGGTGGCCGCCAGCTGCTCGACGGTGCGGACGTAGGCGTCGGACAGGGCGCCGACCGTACGGACGTCGGAGATGACGTACTCCTCCTCGAAGGGGTCGACGCCGAGCTCCATCTCCAGCTGGATGACGAGGCGGGCCAGCAGCAGGGAGTTGAGCCCCAGCTCGTGCAGGAACTCGGTGCCGGTGAGCGTGGGGTGCGTGGGGCGACCGGCCTCCGCGAGCAGGGCGTTGATCTCCTGGTGGACCAGGGCGGTGATGTCGGCTGCGATCAGCATGTGATTCCTCCGTCTACGACGATCGACTGTCCGGTGATGAATGAAGAGGCGGGCGAGATGAGATACAGAACGGCGTCGGCTATTTCGTTCATGGTGCCGAGCCGGCCGAGCGGGGTGCGGCGCTGAATGCGTTCCCGGTTCCTCTCGGTGACTTCCTCGGTCATGTCACTGTCGAAGAATCCGGGCACCAGCGAATTCACCCGGATGTTGAAGGCCCCGAGTTCCCGGGCCAGGCTGCGGCTGAATCCGTCGAGACCGGCCTTGGTGGCGGCGTAGACCGCCACGCCCCGGTAGCCGCGGATGGCGTTGATGGACGAGATGTTGAGGATCTGGCCGCCGCCCTGGCGCGTCATCGCGCGGGCGCACGCCTGGGCGAGGGTGATCGGGGCGAGCAGATTGCTCGCGATCAGCGTCTCGGTCTGCTTGCGGGACGTGGTGAGGAAGAGTTCCTGGTGGAGCACGGCCGCGTTGTTGACGAGCAGATCGACCCGGCCGAAGCGGCGCACGACCGTGCGGACGACCCCGCGCAGCGCGTCCGGGTCCCCGAGGTCGGCGGCCTCCCAGAGGAAGCGGTCGCCCCGCTCCGCCTGGAGGTCCTTGACGAAGTCGTTGGCGGACCGGCTGAAGGTCGCGACCCGCCACCCCTCGCCGAGCAGCCGCTCGACCAGGAGCCGGCCGAGCCCGCGGCTGCCGCCGCTGACGAGGGCGACGCGGTCCTGCGCGGGGATCTCCGAGGGCTGCCCGGCGCTCACGCCGCGCTCCGGATCTTCTTGTACCGCTCCGAGTGCTGCGGGGCGGCGGAGACCTCCACGAGCACCGGCACCTTGTACGCCTCCAGGCGCCGGCCGCAGTACTCGCGCACCCTGCGCGTGACGGAGCGCCGGTCCTCGTCCTCGACCAGCTGCACGGTGGCCTTGACGACCATGCCGGTGACCGGGCTCGGGCGGCCGCTGACGGTGGCCTCCGCGATGTTGTCGACCTCCAGCAGGACGCTCTCGACCTCGCTGGGGTAGACCTTCTCGCCGCCGACGTTGATGATCTCGGAGTTGCGGCCCAGGATGCGCACCCAGTCGCCGTCGACCTCGACCACGTCCTGGGTGTTGAAGAACCCCTCGTCATCGAAGGGCGCGGGCGCGTTGAGGTACCCGAGCATGGCCATCTCGGAGCGGATCCACAGGATGTTGTCGATGATCCGGTGCTCGAAGCCGGCCGAGCCGAGCTTCACCCACAGGGTGTCGTCGCCGCGCGACCGGGTCGGCAGGATGCCCAGCTCGGACAGCCCGTACGTCTGCTTGAGCCGTACGCCCGGCAGCGCCTCGCCGAGTCGGCGCAGCGTCTGGAGCGGCATGGGCTCGGTGCCGTACGTGACGAGCTTCAGCGAGTCGGTGGCGTACCGCTCGTGGGCGCCGGAGATCAGCACCATGTTGAGGAAGGTGGGCGTGGTCGGCAGGATCTGCACCCGGTGCTCGGCGATCGCCGCGAAGACGGCCTCCGGGGTGCGCTCGGCGACGGTCACCACGGTGCCGCCCTGACTGAGCGTGTGCAGCAGGGTGTTGACGCCGCCGATGTGGTCCAGGCTCAGGAAGGACAGGATGCGCGAGGGGCGCGTCGGCTCGCCGTAGCGGGCGAGGACCTTGTCGAAGTCGAGCACGGACGCCTTGCTGCGGCCGGTCGTGCCCGAGCTGAACAGCACCAGGCCGGGCCGGCCCGCGTCCCGCAGCTCGCCGTAGAGGGCGTGGTCCGCGCGGCGGCCGGTGCGCTCGCAGCGGTGCACGCCGCCCTCGTCCACCTGGACGACGACCTCGACCTCGGCCACGTCCAGGAACTCGGCGCGCTTGGCGGCGGGCAGGACGGTGAGCGGGACGACGACGACCCCGCGCTCGATGAGCGCCAGCAGACCGGCGCACGCCTGCGGGGAGTACGCCCCCTCCAGCGTGACGACCTCGCCGGCGCGGACCTGGTGGCGGTCGAGGAAGCCGCGCCATTCGTCCACGAGCCTCAGCAGGTCGTCGTAGCGGTAACTGCGGCCCTCGAAGGCCACGGCCTCGGAATCCCGGAAGGATTCCAGTCGGGTCAGAAAGGGATGGGGCATCGTTTTCTCCTGGGGTGAATTCGTTTCGTATTTCGATGACTCGAAGCTAGCCCGGGGTAATTCGTCGCTCAATATGGCTTTTATGAGCCCTCGTACGGGGCGGCCATTCGGGCAGGGGTACGGGGTAGCCGAAAGGGCATGTAGCGGAAGAGGCATCGACGGGCGCATGCTCGGAGGCGTAACGCACGACTGCCGTGACCTGTCCTGGGATGGCAGCGGGCCGCCGAATCCGGCCGGCCCCGGTGCGCCGGTTCTCCGGCGCGTTGCCCCCAGGAGCAGAAGTGATCCAGCAGATCCTGCCGCCCGCCGTCGCCTGCGCCGACACCACCGCCGACCTTCCCGGGGCCCATGTCCTCCCGGAGGAGGAGCCGTTGCTCGCGAAGTGCGTGGAGCAGCGGCGCCGGGAGTTCACCACCACCCGGCACTGCGCCCGCCGGGCCATGTCGGCGCTCGGGGTCGCCCCCGCCCCGGTCCTCCCGGGCGCCAAGGGCGAACCGCGCTGGCCGGCCGGGGTGACCGGCAGCATGACCCACTGCGACGGCTACCGGGCGGCGGCGCTGACCCGCAGCGACCGGTTCCACAGCGTGGGGATCGACGCGGAGTGCCACGCGCCCCTGGAGGAGCGGATGGTGCGGCACATCTCCGTGGAGGCCGAGCGCGAGCACCTGGCCGAGCTGGCCCGGGCCAGGCCCGAAGTGCACTGGCCCACCGTGATGTTCAGCGCGAAGGAGACCGTCTACAAGGCGTGGTTCCCGCTCACCGGCCGCTGGCTCGGCTTCCGGGACGCCCGGCTCGCGTTCGACCCGGAGGCGGGCACCTTCCGGGCCCGGCTGATGGTGCCGGGGCCCGTGGTGGACGGCGCCCGCCTGGGCTGGTTCACCGGCCACTGGGCGGTGCGCGAGGGGCTCGTGCTCACCGCGATCGCGCTCCGGCGGGGGCGGTGAGGGCGGGGGCGGTGAGGGCTGCGGCGGGGGCGGTGAGCGCGCCCCGGTCCGCGAGGCCCGTCAGCTCCGCCGCCGCCCAGGCGCCCGCCGTGCGCAGCTGGCCCGGGGCCGACGGGAGGACGGGCCAGTCCAGCCGCTGGGCGTGCTCCATCAGGACCCGGTCCGTGCCGCCGACGACCACGGGGCGGCCGACCGCGAGGAGCATGTCCAGGTCGCTCGCGTGGTCCCCGTAACAGTGGGACTCGGCGGCGTCCAGGCCGAGTCGGGCGATGGTCTCGCGGACCGCGTCGGCCTTCACCGAGCCGATCATCGGGCGCTCCACCTCGCCGGTGAGCAGCCCGTCGGGGCCCACCACGGGCTCCGAGCAGAGGATGAGGTCGGCCCCCAGGTCCTCGGCGAGCGGGTCCAGGCAGCCCCGGAACGAGCCGGAGACCAGCACCACCAGGTCCCCCGCCTCCCGGTGGCGGCTCGCGGCCGCCCAGGTGGCGACGGTGACGGCGGCGGGCCCGCGCCGGTACTCCTCGTACCACTCCCGCCCGGCGGTGCGCAGCTCGTCCATCGGGACCCCGGCGAACCGGCGGTAGTAGCGGCGGTTGATCTCCGAGCGGTGGACCCCGGAGCCGGCGGCCTCGCGGACGCCGGCCATCACGGCGGCGTGGCCGGAGCCGTCGTCGCCGTGGCGGGCCATCCAGAACCGCAGGAAGTCGAACATGCTCTTGGTGTTGATCAGCGTCTCGTCGACGTCGAAGAAGGCGGCGCGGGTGGCGCCGTGCGCGGGGTTCGTCATGTCGTTCACCAGCCGGTTCCGTAGGGGGAGGCCGGCGCGTGGGCGACGGCCTGCGGGGCGGGACCGCACAGCCCCTCGCGCAGGGCGCGGGCGGCGGCGAGCGTGCGGTTGGGGCAGTTGAGCTTGGCCAGGATGTTGGCGACCAGCCGCTTCGCGCCGTGCTCGGAGATCCGCAGCCGGCGCCCGATCTGCTTGTTGCTGAGCCCGTCCACGACGAGCGTCAGGGCCTCGCGCTCGCGCGGGGTGAGCCGGGGCGCGGCCGGGACCTCCCGGGCGCCGCGCCCGGCGAGTTCGAGGAGGGGCCGGGTCAGGGCGGCCGGTATGCGCGCCTCGCCTGCCCGCATCGCGCCGAGCACCTCGCCGAGGGCCGCCGCGTCGAGGCCGTCGGAGAACAGCAGCGAGGCGCCCGCCACCGAGGCGACCCGGTCGAGGTCGAAGGACCGGGTGTCAGGCAGGAGCAGGAGCACGCGCACCCCGTAAGCGGCGACGCGGTGCAGCACGGAGTCGCCGTCCAGGTCGGCCGGCTCCGGGACGATGAGCAGCACATCGGTCCCCGGGTCGCCGACCGCGTCCACGGCCGCCGACAGCTCCGGGAAGGCGCGGCAGGTCCCGACTGTGTCCACGGCACCGAGCATGCGCTCCAGGCCGTAGCGCTGAAGGTCGTCGCGGACGGAGAGGATGACGTGGGTCGCCTGCTGCGGGATCAGCTGCGGCGAGTTGGTGCGTACCGGCGAAGAGGCGGCGACTGCTAGAGCCGCGCGGTTCTGCGACATGCCCTTACCCCCAGGGGTCCTTGTCGGTGACCGCTGGGGCCACCCGTATGCAAGGAACGCTAGACGCGCGAAGGGCCGCGGAGGCCGTCACTGCCTCCTAGTCCGGGTGGCCGCGGACCGAAAGTAGTAGCCGGATACCTCGGGGGTACCCGGCTGCCGGGAGGACGGGGGCGGGGGCCGCTTCAGGCCGCCGGGGCCGCGAGCGGGACGTCGGCGAGGGCCTGGCGGGCGAAGGCCACGACATGGGCGCGCAGGTCGAGTCCGCCGGCCGCCTCCGCGTCGGGGCCGATGATCAGCCGGGCCAGCTGCGGCACCGCGTTGGGCCAGGCGGCGAGCCCGATGAGGCTCAGTAGACAGGCCGCGACCTGCGGTGACGCCTCGGTGCCGAAGCTCTCCGCGAGGGCGGCGATCTTCTCCTCGTAGTGGCCGCGGCGGCCCTCCTCGTTGGGCAGGACGCCGTCGCGGTAGTGCAGGCCCTCCCAGAAGAAGAGCCGGACGAGGACCGGGTTGTCGCGGTGGAAGTCGTACACCCGGCCCACGTACTCGGCGGGGTCGTCGCCGCCCTTGAGCGGGACGGCCGCGGCCAGCTCGTCCAGCGCACGTCCCACGACGGCGTCGAACAGCTTCTGCTTGTTGCCGAAGTAGCCGTAGATCCGTTCCTTGTTCACGCCGGCCAGCTCCGCGATGCGGTCGACGCGCGCTCCGGCAATGCCGTGAGCTGCGAATTCCTCCTTCGCCGCAGCGAGGAGCCGTTCCTTGGTGTGGGTCGTGTCCGAGGTCATGCCACCAGCGTAGAACGGCTCACCGCAGATGCCAACCAACTGGATGGTTGACATCCAACTAGTTGGTTGGCAGAGTGGAACACGTCGCCGAGGGCAGCACCACCGCCCAGGCCCCAGGACAGGACCAGCGACAGCGCCACACCGCACCGCCGTACCGCCTTCCGTACGCACCGCACACCAACCTGGATGGGACTCCTCATGACCACCGTCGCCCGCCCCGCCGCCGCTTCCGCCGTCTCCGCCGCTTCCGCCGCCGACCGGAATCAGCCCCACTCCGCCGCCCCCGCGCAGCCGGCCGCACTGCCCTCCGTACACATGCGTGCACTGCTCACCTGGATCGCGGTGTTCTCCGCCCTGACCGTGGTGCAGCTGCTGGTCGGCCCGTACGTCAAGGGCTTCCCGATGCTCCTGCGCACCCTGGTGATCACCGGGATCGTCGTACCGGCGGTCGTCTACACGCTGGTGCCGAACCTCCTGAAGGTCCGCGCGGCCGTCCTGCGCCGCCGCGGCTGAGGCGCGCGGCAATGGCTGATTCCAGCCATCACCGCCACGCAGTCCGCAAATCGGCTTATCCTGCACCGGTTCAGCGCTAGAGAAGCAGTTGAGCCCCGGGGGAGGAGAGCGTGATGAGAGAACCGGCGCAGAGCCGCCTCGGCAGCCGCCAGGGCGGCCCGCCCGTACAACGCTTCAGGGCGTACGAGGACGAGGTCATCGCCCTCTACCACGCCCGGCTCCGCGGGATCAGCAGCCCGCTCGCCGCCGACGACGAGGTGTGGGCGCAGTGCGAGTTACAGGGCCGCCGGGTCTTCCGTGACTGCGCCGACAGCCTGGAGGCCGGCCTGACCGAGGTCTCCGACAGCCATATCGCCGAGGTCGTCGACCTCGGCAGCGCCCGGGTCCAGCAGGGCGTCCACCTCACGCACTCCGTGCGGGCCGGGGTGATCCTCTTCGACACCGTCCTGGAACGCCTGCTGGAGTGCACCGCGGGCGTCGAGGGCGCCGACCGGGCCTACGCGGCGGCCATCCGGGCCCTGCAGCAGGGCATCGGCAGGCGCCTGGAGGTCGGCTCCATCGCGTACGACTCGTTCATGCTCGCCCGGGTCCGCGAGGTGCACGACAAGGGCCACCGCAAGCTGGCCCGCGAGATCCACGACCAGATCGGCAACTCCCTCAGCCTCGCCATGCGCCAGCTGGAGCTGTACGAGCTCCAGGTGACCCGGCAGAACGCCGACGTGCCCAAGGAGGTGCGGGCCGCCCAGGACGCCATCCTGGAGACCCTGGCCCACACCCGGGAACTGGTCACCGAACTGCGCCGCCCCGCCATCACGGGCTGTCTGGAGGCGGCGCTCGCCGACTTCGTCGCCTCCATGGGGGACGAGGGCGTCCCCGTACAGCTGTGGGTGCGGGGCCTGGACGAGTGGATTCCGGCGCCCGTGGCGGAGGAGGTGTTCGTCATGGTCCGCGAGTGCCTGCGCAACGCCTTCCGGCACGCGGAGGCCGGCAACATCGTCGTCCACATCGACATCGCCCCGCACGAGATCCAGAGCGAGATCATCGACGACGGCCTCGGCTTCGATGTGGAAAAGGTCCTCGCCGGGGGCCGCACCAACGGCCTCACCGGCCTCCAGGAACGCACCGACCTGCTCGGCGGCACGCTCCACATCGGCTCATCGGCCGGCCGGGGCACGCACGTCACCATGTGGATACCGATCAAGGAGGACCGGGCCCTCCGATGAACGAGACCTCCCCCGAATCCGTACGCATCCTCGTCGCCGACGACCACACGCTGCTGCGCGAGGCCCTGTGCGACCTGCTGCGCTCCGAGCCCGGCTTCGAGATCGTCGCCCAGGCCGGAAACGGCGAGGACGCGATCCGGCTCGCCGCCGCGCACCGCCCCGATGTCGTCCTGCTCGACATCGAGATGCCCCGCAACGACCCCCCGGCCACCGTCCGGCGGCTGCTCCAGGGCGATCCCGGGCTGCGGATCATCGTGCTGAGCATGTACGACGGGCAGCAGCTGGTGCAGGAGCTGCTGCAGCTCGGCATCAGCGGCTACCTGCACAAGAGCACCGGCCGCGAGACCCTGATCTCCGCCGTCCGCTCCCGCGAGGGCGGCGAGCTGCGCACCGTGACCGTCTCGGTCTCGCCCGACAGCCTGCGCGCCCCGCAGCCCGCGCCCGACGGCGCGGGCGGCCTCTCCGAGCGCGAGGCCGAGGTACTGGCCCTGGTGGCCCAGGCCATGAGCAACCGTCAGATCGCGGTGAAGCTCGGCATCGCCGAGGGAACCATCAAGCGGCACATGCGGAACATCTTCACCAAGCTCGACGCGGTCTCCCGGATCGACGCCGTGAACAAGGCCGTGGAACGCGGCCTGCTTCCCCAGCCCGAACCGCCCCGCCGCCGCTTCTGAAACGGCTCGGCCCCGCACACCTCGGGGTGTGCGGGGCGGGTGGGCGGCCGGGTCAGGCGGTGACGAACAGCCCCGCGAACAGGGTGAGATGGACCAGGTGCTGCGTCACCATGAAGGCGCGGTACGGGGTACGGCCCCGGGCCGCGTCGCCCCGCGTGGAGTAGCAGAGCACCGCCACCACCAGGGCCCCGCCCGCCAGGACCGCGGCCGCCGGGCCCAGCAGGGCCGCCCAGCCGGTCAGTGCGGCGGCCAGGAAGCCCCCGCCGGTCAGGAGGGCGCCGGCCCCGCCCACCAGCCGGGCGGTGGTGTCACCCCAGGCGGTCACCGAGGTACGGCGGCCGGCCGCGGCGTCGCCCCGGACGTGCGAGAAGTCCTTGGTCACGGCGCCCACCACGCACATCCACAGCGACATCGCGGCGGCCAGCACCAGCAACGCGCCCGGCGGCCGGCCCTCCCCCGCCGCCGTCCAGCCCGCCGCGTAGGTCAGCAGGCCCATCAGCAGGACGGACCCCGAAGTGCCGGCCGCGCTGCGCTTGAGCTGGAAGGGTGGCGCCGAGTAGGCGTAACCGAGGAAGAGGAACGCCAGCACGAACGTGATCAGTAGGACGTTGTTGCAGGCCAGCGCGGTGACGACGGAACCGGCGGCGGAGAGCCAGGTCAGCCGGGCGGCCGCCGCCGGCGAGAGGTCGCCCCGGGCGATCGGCCGCCCGGTCCGGTTCAGCCGGTCCTCCTGGACGTCCGACACCCCGTTGATGCCGTACGTGAAGAGGGTCGCCAGGACCCAGCTGACCGCCGGGGCGATCAGCTCGGGCCCCGCCCCCGCGAGCCCGCCCCCGGCGGTGACCGCGGCTGCGGCCAGGAAACGCATCAGAAAGACGATCTGCACACTGACGCGCGCCTCTTCGAGGAAGAGGACGGCGGCGCGTGCCGCACCTGCGATCCGCAGGGTGGAAGTCGGTGTCCCGGAATTGATCTGTGCGGTGTATGCCCCCATGGCCAGGGACATTAATGACGGGCCCCGGACACCCACATGCCCCATCGGCGGGCGTTCCGATACCCCTTTTGGGGAAGGGGCCGTATCGGAAGGACCGCCGACGGGGCAGTGAGCACTAGGGAGTTGACGGTGGGTCAGCGCTCTTGCTGGGCGCCGGTCACCGAGGGCAGGTTGACCAGCAGGGCGGCGAGCAGGCCGATGATGAGGCCGGTGAAGTGGACCTGCTGGGCGGCCCCGATGTAGATCCAGTAGCCGAAGAACATGCCGCCCGAGAGGAACAGCAGGAAGAGCCCGGCGAAGGCGCCCAGCGCGATGTTGGCGCGCTGCGTCACGACGATCCCCGTCTCCAGGCCGCGCGCCCTGCGCCACAGGCCGTACGCCGCCCGGGCCAGCAGGGCCACGATCAGCAGCTCGTAGACGATGACGCCGATCAGCGCGGGGGTGGCCATCGACTCGGGCATCGCGCGCCACTCCAGGCCGTTGCCCCGTATCGGGTCCTTCACCAGGTCGCGCATGGTGAGCATCGAGCCGATGAGCGCCTTGTTGGTGCCGAAGTCGTTGAGGTTGTTGAGGGTGACGAGGCCCAGCCACAGGGTGAGCCCGCTCATCAGGAACGCGTTGAGCGCGGCCAGCCGGGAGCGGACGGCGAGGTCCGGCCGGCCGGTGGCCCGCCGGCCCGTCGTGTCCGTCGTCGCGGTGGGCCGGTCGGCGGTCAGTGCCATGGGGAGACTCCTCGGAGCAGAAGGGGAGGGGAACCGTGCGATGGCTTCAGGCTGCCGGTCCCGCCGCCGTCCCGGCAGCTCCCTCTTCGGGCTGCCCGGCCGGCATGGCCCGTGGACCTGCCCGTACGCACTGCCCGTACGGGCTCCTCCACCGGCCAGGGGTGCGCCCCCGCATCCCCTTGCCGGGGCCGGGGTTGTCGAGCAGGATCGGACCCCGTGACCACCACCGAAACGCCGCCCGCCGTCCCGCCCCGCCCCCTCGTGCTGATCACCGGTGCCGGCCGCACGGTCGGCATCGGCGCCGGGATCGCGCGTCAGCTCGCCGCCTCCGGATGGGACATCGCGTTCACCTACTGGACGCCCTACGACCGGCGCATGAGCTGGGGCGAGGAGCGCGGCGCGACCGCGGCCATCGAGGCGTCGCTCACCGCGCACGGCGCCCGCACCGCCGCGATCGAGGCGGACCTGATCGACCCGGACGCCCCCGCCCGCGTCTTCGACGAGGCGGAGCGGCGGATCGGGCCGGTCACCGCGCTGGTGCTGAGCCACGCCGAATCGGTGGACTCCGGGCTCCTCGACACCACCCTCGCGAGTTTCGACCGCCACTTCGCGGTGAACGCGCGCGCCACCTGGCTGCTGATCCGGGAGTACGCGCTGCGCTTCCGCGCCCCCGCCGGGACGGGCCGGATCGTCGCGCTCACCAGCGACCACACCGTCGGCAACCTGCCGTACGGGGCCAGCAAGGGCGCCCTTGACCGCATCACCCTGGCCGCCGCGCGCGAACTGGCGCACCTCGGGGTCACCGCCAACGTGATCAACCCGGGGCCCGTGGACACCGGGTGGATGAGCGAGGAGCTGGCGGAGGAGCTGCGCCTGGGCACCCCGCTGGGCCGGCTCGGCACCCCGCAGGACACCGCCCACCTGGTGGACTTCCTCTGTTCCCCGCAGGGCCAGTGGGTCAACGGCCAGCTCCTCAAGAGCAACGGCGGAGCCGCGTAGGGCCGGCTCCGCCGGACCGGCCCCGATCCCTTGACGCGCGCCCCGATGGTGGCGAGGATCGCCCCGTTATCGAAGCGCTTCGACTCGGGCGCCTCGTCGCCACCACGGCGGCCCTCGCGCGACGCACAGGAACGGATGCCATGCCAGTCCGAGACCAGACGGGCACGACCGTCAGCAACCCGGTGATCCCCGGGTTCCACCCCGACCCCAGCGTCTGCCGCGTGGGCGACGACTACTACCTGGCGTGTTCCAGCTTCGAGTACTTCCCGGGCATCCCGCTCTTCCACAGCCGCGACCTGGTCCAATGGACGCAGATCGGCAACGTCCTCGACCGGCCCGAGCAGCTCCACCTGACCCCGGGGACCCGGGCCTCCGGCGGCATCTACGCGCCGACGCTCCGGCACCACGACGGCCGGTTCTGGCTCGTCGTCACCAATGTCGAGGTGGGCAACCTGCTGTTCACCACCACCGACCCGGCCGGCCCCTGGTCCGACCCGGTCCCGCTGCCCGGCGTGCCCGGCATCGACCCGGACCTGGCCTGGGACGAGGACGGCACCTGCTGGTGCACCGTGGCCGGGGTCTCCCAGGTCCGCATCGACCCGCACACCGGCGAGACCTTCGGCGAACCGCGCCGCATCTGGTCCGGGGCGCCCGGGGCGAAGGCGCCGGAGGCCCCGCACCTCTACCGGATCGGTGACCACTGGTACCTCCTGATCGCCGAGGGCGGCACCGAGCGCGGGCACGCCGTCTCCGTCGCGCGCGGCCCCTCGCCCGCAGGGCCGTTCGAGCCCTGCCCGGACAACCCGGTCCTCACCCACCGGGGCCGCGAGCACCCCGTCCAGAACACCGGCCACGGCGACCTGGTGCAGGGGCCGGACGGCACCTGGTGGCTGGTGCTCCTCGGCGTGCGGCCGGGCGGCGGCACCCCCGGCTGGCACGTCCTCGGCCGGGAGACCTTCCTCGCCCCGGTGACCTGGGTGGACGGCTGGCCCGTCGTCGGCGAGGTCTCCACCGAACTCCCCGCGCCGCCCTGGCCGTTGGTACCCGCCTCCGCCGCCCCGGCCCGGGACGACTTCGACCTGGCCGAGCCGCGCCCGTACTGGATCTCGCCGCGCCGCTCGACCGCCGGGCGGGCCGGGACGAAGGAGCGCCCCGGCTGGCTCACCCTGCACGGGCGGGGCGGCACCCTGGACGACCCGGACGCGGTGTTCACCGGCCGCCGCCAGCAGCACCTGGCGTGCCGGGCGCGCACGCTGGCGGACGCGGCGGACGGCCACGGCGGGCTCGCGGTCCGGCTCGACGAGGCGCACCACTACGCGGTCGAGGCGGGCGGCGGCGAGATCCGGCTCATCGCCCGGATCGGCCCGCTCCGCACGGTGGTCGCCTCCCGCCCGGCGCCCGCCGGACCGGTGGTGCTCGGGATCGACATCGTGCCCACCCGGGCCCCGCTCGACCCGTGCACGGGTCCGGACACGGTGTCCCTGGGCGTCGAGGAGCCGGACGGCACGTTCACCGTGCTCGGCTCCCTCGACGGGCGCTACCTCTCCACGGAGGTGACCGGCGGCTTCACGGGCCGCGTGATCGGCCTGTACGCGGCGAGCGGCACGGTCCACTTCGACTGGTTCGCGTACGAGCCGCTGGACGGCTAGGGCCTTCCGTCCGGGTCAGGCGGCCGAGGTGGTGGCCGGTGCCGGGGCGTCGGGGAGGGCCTTCAGGATGTCCCGGAGCAGGTCGATCGTCTCGTCCTCCGCGTCGGTCCCCAGCTCCTCGTTGAGCCGGTTGAGCCGGTCCGCCGCCTCGATGACGGCGGCCCGGTCGCCGCGAGCCGCGTGCGCCCGGAAGAGGTCCCGGGTGAGCAGTTCGCTCTCCGGGGACGCGACCAGGCCGCGGGCGGCCGCCGCGACCGCGCCGGTGAGGTCTCCGGCCGCCAGACACCGCTCCGCCAGTTCGTGGGCGACGTCCACGACCGACGACACGATGTCGTGGAACATGGTGTCCGCCCAGAGGTAGTTGCGCGGGTTGGTCCCCGCGAACGGGGTGCCCCGGACCAGCGACAGCGCCCGCGCCAGCGCGGTGTCGGCGGCGGTGCCCCGGGCGTGCATGCCCTCCTGGTACAGCTCCTGGAAGTCCAGCCAGTCGCACCGCACGTACGGGGCGAAGGCGTACCGCCCGTCCGTCACGAACGGCAGGTAGGACTGGCCGCCCATCCAGGCGCGCAGCTTGCTCACGTTGGAGTTGCGCAGCGAGTGCCCGACCTCGCGGCCCGGCCAGATCGCCTCGTCCAGGGCCCGGTGCTCCAGGCCCGGGTGCAGAACGAGCCAGGCGGCCATCTCGGTCAGCCGGCCACGGCGGTTGGACTCGACGGGGCCCTCGGCCGATTCCATCTCGACGGGCCCGAGCACCCGGATGTACGGGTGGGCGGGCGCCGGTGCCGGAGCGGTGATCGTTTCCTCCACGGGGACGGCGTGCATCGGGTTCCCGTCCTTCCCGGCGGCCTCCGGTTCCGGGGCGGCCATGACGGCGAGCGTGAGTCGTGGGTCGTGCGGCCGGGCCCAGGTGGGCGTCGGCTCGTCCATGGGCCGCTCGGTGACCGCCATCAGTTCCAGCAGGGCCGCGTACTGGGCGGGTTCGAGGCGTTGCAGCATCACTTCGAGGTCCGTCTCCGGGATCGTGACGACGACGCCGGGCGCGGCGTCGACGCTCCAGGTCTCCGGCAGTCCGAGCTCGGCGTCCGCGCTCGTCACGGCGGCCAGCGAGGTGCGCGGCTGTGCCGCCGTCAGTTCGAGCAGGTCGAGCGCGCTCGGGTCCGAGCCGGTCAGCGGAAGGGCGCACAGCACGATCTGCGGCGCCCAGGCGTCCGCCCCGGTGCCCAGGAGCCGCGCCTCGCGCAGGCTCTCCGCCCCGCTCTCGGCCAGCGCCCGCCGCTGCGCCTCGTCGTGGCTCCGGAGGCCGGTGACGGCGGAGGCCAGGGTCGCGTGGTGCACGACGCGGCCCGGGAACGCCGTCTTCAGCTCCTCGCCGAAGCCGACCAGCCGGACCGTGTGCTCGGCGTGCAGCGAGTCGGAGGCCAGCTCCACGGCCAGCGCCAGCAGCACGGACCGTACGTCCTCCGTCTCGCCGTCGAGCCGGAGCATCCCGATCCGCTCCAGGTCGACCAGGACCGGGAACCCTTCGAAGCTGGTGCCCAGGCTGATCAGCGCCGGATACGGGAGTGCCGTCGCCGACGCCCCCTCGGCCGGCAGCAGCGCCCCCGAGTCCTTCGGGCACCACCAGATCTCGTCCCCGCTCACCACGGGCACGAACGGCGCCACGGGGGCGGCCGGTTCGCAGAGGTGGAGCGCGGCCCCGTCCGGTGTGACGACGACGGCGTCCAGCTGCGGCAGCGCGGTGCCCTCGCGCGCCAACTCGGCGGAGAGGGTGCGCAGGGCGCGGTCCAGCAGGTCGAGACCCTCCGGCACGTCCGCCGAGGCCGCCCGCATGTCCCTCTCCAGCACGGCCGCATCACCCTCGGGCAACGCGATGCGGCGCCGGGGGCGCCGACGACGCTGCTGCACGATGCGGCGGGTACCGAGGACGCCGAGGACCCCGGCGGCGAGCAGGGCGCCGATTCCGGCGCCGGTACGGGCGGAGAACCCGGAGTCCTCGTCGCCGGAGGCGGTGCCGGCGGGCCCGGCCGTCTCGGGCTTCTCCTGCCCGGGCGTCGGCTTCGCCGACTCGGCGGGCGCGGGCTTGGCCGACTCGGCCG